>JAYTHT010000624.1:0-8334 GCA_043732365.1 Novosphingobium sp.
CACCCAAGGTGCTGACACCCAGACGACAATTGCGCCGCAGTTTGTCCACATTTGGCGTGCTGATGCTAACGCTGTCGTGCCTGTCCCCGGCATTCAGCATTTACGGGGTCGGTGCCGATGTTTTGCAGCACGCCGGCGGCGCGGCGGCTGGTCTGTTTATGGTGGCGATGGTCGCGGCGGTGATCTGGGCGGTTGTTTATGCCGAACTGGGGTCGGCGTTTCCCTACGCGGGCGGCGATTACGTCGGGATTGCCGCCATTCTTGGGCCATGCATCGGGTTTGTTGCACTGGTTATATGGGTGGTCATTTCGGGCCCGGCAGCAGCATTTGAGGCAGAGGTTGTTGCAACCTACGTGCAGGATCTGATTCCGGACGTGTCGCATGCGGTGATAACTGTGGTTGGTCTGGCTGCGGCGCTGCTGATTGCGCTGATGGCGGTGCGTGCCAGCGCGCTGGTCACTGGTTTGTTTCTGGCGGTGGAAATGCTGGTGGTGCTGGTTTTGGTCGTGTGCGGGTTCAGCCAGCCGCTGCATGGCCTGGGCGCAGTCGTGTGGGCACCGGTTGCGCTTCCGGCCGGGGCGGGGCCAAGCGCGGCGCTCGTGCCGGTTACACTGGCCGCACTGGCGTCATCGCTTATCAATACGATTTACGGCACGGTCGGTGGCAATCAGGCGATTGGTTTTGGCGAGGAATTGCAGGACCCCCATCGTCGTATGGGACGGGTCATCATCCTGGCATGCCTGATCGGGGCTGCGACAACCGCGATCCCTGTGATTGCGGTTGCACTGGACGCGCGCGATTTGCCGGCGCTGTTGCAAAGCCCGGCGCCGTTCACGGCATTTGTGGAGATTGTCGCAGGGCGGGGCCTGTCACGCGCGGTCGACGTGGGTGTAGCGCTGGCCCTGTTCAACGCGCTGATCGTTCAGATCATGTGGTCCGCGCGCCTATTCTTCAGCCTTGGCCGCGACTGTGTGTTGACCGGGGGCGTCAACCGGTTGCTGGCCAGCGTGCATGCCCAGTCGGGGGCGCCGCGCGGTGCCACAGTGGTCGTCGCCGGCTATACCGCGCTGTGCTGTCTTGCGCCAACGCACATACTGCTGGTGTTTCTGGCGGGTGGCGTGGTTTATACGTTTGGCCTGGTCTGCCTTGCCGTCCTGTTTGGCCGCGCCAGGGGCCTGACCGCGCTACCCGGCTATTGGCGGTCGGCATGGTTTCCGCTGGGCCCCCTGCTTGGCCTGCTGCTGGTTGCAATCATCACCGTGGCCGATCTTGCTGACCCTGACGTTGGCCGGCCCAGCCTGATGATCCTGGGCGGCATCGCGGGGCTCGGCGCGATCTGGTACGCGCTGCATCTGCGGCGGCGGCCCGGTGGTTGGGCGCCGATGATGGAATAACGCCCCAATCGACCGCACAGCGCGTGGGATCGCTTTGTTCAAGGGTGTTTAGTGGTTGTCACGCGGCATGCCCCTGGTCTGTGCGATGCGTTGGTATTGCTCGGCGCCTTCCAGGATTGCACCGGTGTTCAATTGTCCCACCATGGCCCGCTGAATGGCCTGCCACGGGGTTTGGCTGGCGGGGATGGCAAAGCCCCCTGCCGCAGCGAGTTGCCCACGACGCAGGGCCAGTTCGGCATCGTCTATCAGCACATTGACCGTACCCCGGCGCAAATCGATGCGCACGTGGTCGCCGGTCCTGAGCAGCGCCAGCCCGCCATTGGCGGCGGCTTCGGGTGAGGCGTTCAGGATCGAGGGACTGCCCGATGTACCAGACTGACGCCCGTCGCCCACACAGGGCAGGGCGGTGACACCTTCGGTAATCAGATAGGCGGGCGGGCGCATGTTCACGACTTCAGCAGCGCCTGGATAGCCGATCGGCCCCGCGCCGCGCATGAACAGCAACGTGGCGGGGGTGATGGCGATCGCGGGGTCATCAATCCGCCGGTGATAATCCTCGGGTCCTTCAAACACCACCACCGGGCCTTCAAACGCTTCGGGATCCGCGGGGTTAGACAGATACCGTGCGCGAAATTCGTCCGAGATCACGCTGGTTTTCATGATCGCTGCGTCGAACAGGTTGCCGCTGAGGACCAGGAATCCTGCGTCATGGAGGATCGGCCGGGCAAACGGGCGGATAACGCGTTCGTCCTCAATCGTGGCATTCCGGCAATTGTCGCCGATGGTATGGCCGTTGACGGTCATCGCCTGTTCGCGGATCAGCCCTTGCGTCATCAATTGCGCAACCACTGCGGGCACGCCGCCGGCATGATAGTAATCTTCGCCCAGATATTCGCCCGCCGGTTGCAGATTGACCAGCAGCGGCACTTTGTGTCCGATATCCTGCCAGTCCTGCAGCGGCAAGTCGACGCCGATGTGGCGCGCAAGGGCGGTCAGATGGATTGGCGCATTGGTTGATCCGCCAATCGCGGAATTGACCACGATGGCGTTGTGGAACGCATCTAGCGTCAGGATGTCCGATGGTTTCAGATCCTGATGCACCATGTCGACGATACGCTTGCCTGTACGCCATGCGCATTCTTGCCGGTCGCGATAGGGTGCCGGGATCGCCGCCGATCCTGGCAGCATCATCCCCAGCGCCTCGGCCAGGCTGTTCATCGTGGTCGCCGTGCCCATTGTGTTGCAATAGCCGGTGCTGGGCGCGGACGAGGCCACCAGCTTGATAAAACCCTCTTCGTCGATCTCGCCTTTGGCAAGCAGTTCGCGGCCTTTCCACACGATGGTGCCGCTACCGGTCCGTTCGCCTTTGTGCCAGCCATTGAGCATCGGCCCGACAGAGAGCGCGATGGCCGGCAGATTGACTGTCGCCGCCGCCATCAGCAGGGCAGGTGTGGTCTTGTCGCAGCCGGTGGTCAGCACCACGCCATCCAAGGGATAACCATAGATCGCCTCCACAAGCCCCAAATATGCCAGATTGCGGTCAAGCCCGGCGGTTGGGCGTTTGCCAGTTTCCTGAATGGGGTGGACCGGAAATTCCAGCGCGATGCCGCCCGCGTCACGAATACCGTCACGGATGCGTTGCGCCAGCACAAGGTGGTGGCGATTACACGGCGAAAGGTCGCTGCCGGTCTGAGCAATACCGATTATCGGGCGGCTAGAGCGCAACTCTTCCAGACTGAGCCCGAAATTGAGATAGCGTTCAAGATAGAGTGCCGTCATGCCGATATTGTCGGGATTGTCGAACCATGCCCGGCTGCGGAGCGTTTTGATCATATCCGGTCTCGTTCAGGGGCAGGAGGGGTAATAATTGAGGTTTGGTGTACCGCCCTAGCGCGATTTATCGCGCCGTCAGCCGGCCGATAGCTCAGTTTGGATGGCATTTTGTCAAAGACTTTTCCAATCTGCAGCTCCGCTGTGATCACAACCATATCCCCATTGGGCGCTCCCGCCAAGAACGCGCACTACAAAAAAGAGCGGCCTTACTGGCGCTGCGAGCTCGATCGACCCCGGCGAACAGGTTTAGCCTGGGTGGCCATCGTGCGGGCCACAAGGCAAAAGTGATCAAAAATTCTGTGCGCGCATTTCTGATCGCGATCAGGTTCCGTGGGTAAGCCAGTGGTAGACGATCTGCAGCATGGCAATGCGCTTACATCACTGCCCCACTGAATGGTGAATACCATTGTTAAGGGAATTACATACGAAACCGGGAGGCGTTGCCAAATTGGCGGGTCCGCAGGCGGATTGAGACCATTTGGATGAAGCCGAGCTAGCTTTCGGCGGTTTTATCATAGCGGGTTGCCAGTCGTCAGGCGTTCTTGAGTTGGTTGAAGCAGCGTTCCACCATATCGCGCAAGGCGTAGATTGCGGCATCGACAGGCAGTTGAATCAGGCGGTTGCGCTTGGTCGGGATAATCGCGGCGCCACCGCGCTTTTCCATATCTTCGCGAATGAAGTCAGCGTCATAGCCCTTGTTGGCGAACAGCACCTTGGGCGCTGGCCCATCGGCATCCATGACCGGCAGATAGCCTTTGAAGTCGCTGACTTCCCCGCCAGTCAGCGCCATCGCTATGGGCAGGCCCAGCGGCATTGATGCGGAGATGGATTTTGGTCGTAAAGCCGCCTTTTGCGCGGCCAGGACTCTGACGCGGAGGCCCTCTCTAACGCCGGCTGGACAATGGTGAGCCCGGATTATTATGCTGTCGATCAATGAGCCCAGGAATGCGTCGGTTTCAGGCAGTCATGATGAAACTGGCAGATGTGCCGGCCTCGGCAGATGGCGCTATCCAAACATCGAACGTCCCCGGATCGGCATAACTGCGCAGGTCCTGATGGATGTATTGAAGGTCTGCGGACGTGATCTCGAAGCTGACCGTGACAGTTTGCCCGGGAGCCAAGTCGAGGTGGCGGATGCCGCGCAGCACGCGAACCGGTTGGGTAATGCTGGCCACCCGGTCGTGCAGGTAAAGCTGGGCGACTTCATGGCAGGGTCGTTTGCCGGTGTTGGAGACGGTTGCTGTCACGGTCAGGCTGCCGCCCCGCGCCAGCGGACCAGTGGCCTTGGTCTTGCCATAAACAACCGTCGAATAAGTCAGCCCGTGACCGAACGGGTAAAGCGGCGTGTTGGTTACTTCGCGGTAGCGCGCCTTGTATTCCTTTTCGTCGGTCGTCTGCGGGCGACCGGTGCTGCGGTGGTTGTAGAACAACGGTTCTTGCCCCGACGCCTGGGGGAAGCTGACCGGCAGGCGTCCCTGCGGCGCGGCGTCGCCAAAGACGAGGTCGGCCAGCGCATGTCCGGTCTCAGACCCAAGAAACCACGATGCCATGATGGCCGGCGCATTGCGGACCGGGCCGGTCAAAGCCAGCGCACGACCATGGCGCAACACGATGACCAGGGGTTTGCCGGTCGCCGCCATCGCTTCCGCCAGCGCAAGTTGTGGTGCCGGAACTGTAATTTCGACGCGCGACTGCGCCTCTCCTGACATATCCGCGCGTTCGCCAACCACCAGCACGACCACATCGGATGCCATAGCCGCCGCCACGGCCTGGGCGATGCCACCGTCGATATGAGCCTCATAATCGCAGCCCCGTTCCACGCGCAAAGCGCCCCGGCTGCCGAGTGCGGCGCGGAAGCCCTCTTCGATTGTGACGTGCGATGCGACATCGGGAAAGACAGCCCATGGCCCAGGCAAATCGGCGCGATCCGTCACCGCAGGGCCGATTAGAGCGATCGTCCCGGTTTTGACAAGCGGCAACAGGTTGCCTTCGTTCTTGAGCAGGACGACGGACTTGCATGCCGCTTCGCGCGCCAGCGCGACTGCTTCGGGCCGGCGGATGTCGGCGGTTTGTCGCGCTGGATCAAGCGATCGGTAAGGGTCGTCGAACAGTCCCAGCGCCAGCTTGACCTCGAGCACGCGCCGCACGGCGCGGTCGACAACCTTGATCGACACGCGCCCGGACTTGACCAGTGCGGGCAGATGCTTGAAATACAGACCGCTCTGCATCGAAATGTCGCAACCGGCGGTCAGCGACTTGACCACTGCGTCGCGCTCGTCGGCTGCGTAGCCGTGGAAGATCAATTCCATTTCCGACGTGTAATCGGACACGACCAGCCCCTTGTACCCCCACTCGCCACGCAGGATGTCTGTCAGGAGATGGTAATTGGCGGTCGAGGGAATGCCGGCGATGTCATTAAAGCTCGTCATCGTCGACAAGGCGCCGGCGCTGAACGCTGCCTTGAACGGGGGGAGGTGGACTTGGCGCAGTGTCGTCTCGGGGATGTCCGCCGAATTGTATTCCATGCCGCCCTGGACCGCACCGTAAGCGGCAAAATGCTTGGGGCAGGCCAGCACGCGGGTCGGGTCGCGAAGATCGGTGCCCTGAAAGCCTTGCACTCGCGATTTGGCAAACTGCTCGCCAAGCCACGGATCCTCGCCGGCGCTTTCGGCGACGCGGCCCCAGCGCTCGTCGCGGGCGATGTCGACCATCGGCGCAAAAGTCCAGTGAACGCCAAGCGCGCTTGCCTCAAGCGCGGCTGCGCGTGCGGTCCGTTCGGCCAGCGACGGATCGAAACTCGCCGATTCGGCCAAAGGAATGGGAAAGATCGTGCGGCAGCCGTGGATCACGTCTGCAGCGAAGATCAGTGGAATCCCCGTGCGGGACTGCTCGACCGCGACTTTCTGCAACTCACGCCCCAAGTCGACGCCCAAGCCGTTGAACAGGCCAACCATCTCTCCGCGCTTGATCCTGGCCTTGAGTTCGTCGAGTCCCTCAGTCACTGTAGCGGGATTGACGATCGCGCCGAAAGCCCGCACGGGATCGGCATATATGCTAAGTTGCCCGGCTTTCTCGGCCAGAGTCATGCCCGAAATCAACGCGGCAATCCGCGTCGATCCCACCGGCCGGTGTTGCGCTGCGACGGGCGAAAACACGGCCAGCAAGGCGCTTGCCGATACGCCTTTCAGCAACATTCGCCGTGTTTGCTCGCCTTTGTTCATCAGACCTCTCCTTCTACCAAAATTCACGTCGCGCGCTGCTTGCTGCGACCGGCCCCGCCCAAACGCTTTGGGCCCCAAGCTTTCGCCCAATGTGTGATCGCATAAGGCCAAGGCAGGACAAGAAACAGGGTGTCACGTCCCATCTCGACAGCTTTGCTAGCCGACAATCGGCCCTGATCTTACCGAAAAAGCGACGGTTTTCATCCTCATTGTCCGATTAGTCGAAAATTGGCGGCGGCTCTGCGCTTGACAATCGCACTGCATTAACTTGTGATCACGGCGTGGGACAGGCGCTGCGGTTAAACCTACCAAACCAAAGGGCCGCTCATGAAACGCAGGAATGAAACGGGGAACGCTGTGGCGATACGAACGAAGGTCGGGCGCGGCGTGCTCGTCGCTTTTGTCTGCGCCTCGCCGATACCGACTGCGGCATCCGTCCCGCCGGTTACAACGATCCGCGTCGCGGCGCATTACAACAACCAGCAGATCGCGCCGCTGTTGTCCTGTTTTCGCCAGTATGAGGCGCAGCATCCGGATATCCGGATCGATTATCAGCAAGTGTCCTACGAGGATTTTTTTCAGACGGCGATGATTTCGCGTGCTGGCCGATCGCCAGTGGACATCTACAACCTCTATTCGATCTGGGCGCCCCAGTTGATCGGTACCGGTGCGCTTGATGCCCCACCGCCAGATATCGACCGGTTCGTAAGGAGCAATTATACGCCGGCCACGACGAGTGCGGCAACGATCGGAGGCCGCCTGTGGGGCATACCGACCGCCGTCAGCGTCTATCAACTGGTTTACAACAAGAAACTGCTCGCCGCCGCGGGTTTCACCGCTCCGCCCAAGACCCTGGGCGAGATGACTACCATTGCCGGTGCAGTTACGAAAAAGAACCGCCAGGGCAATATCCTGGTCGCCGGCTTTGCCACCGATCTGTCTGGCGCCAATATCGCTCACGGGTTCTATGCCGAATTGTACGCGGCTGGACTCACCCCCTACGCCGTCGACATGCGCCACACAAACTTGCGTTCGCCCGCAGCCGTAGCAATCCTGACCAGGCAGGTCGATCTGTTCAGGCGCGCGATCACCAGCTATTCGGTGCAGGCGATCGATTTCGCCGGCGGCGGCGTCGGCATGGCGATCATGGCAAACTGGATGAAGGACACGCTCCGCACCTCTCTTGGGTCTCGGTTCCAGGATACGGTTGGCGTTGCGCCGATTCCATCCGACGGTCCCGGCGGCACGATGATCTATTCGTTCTTTTGGGGCGTCGACGCGGCGAGCAAAGTCAAGCGGCAATCGTGGGATCTGCTGAAATGGCTGAACACCCCGCGCGCAAGCGGCGGATTGTCGTGCACGGGCACGATGCTGGCCGGCATGGGTGATTTGACTGGCAATCGGGCCGATCTTGCCGCGATGCGCGACGCGATTGCAGACCCGTTCAGTCAGCAATTCGTCAAGGCGCTCAACGCGCCCGGTGCAATGAGCCAAGCCAATCTATGGCATGCCGAAGAAGTCGATCGCCTGGTCAAATTCTATATTCAGCTTGCGCTGGCTCGTCGCATGACCCCGACGGCGGCGCTTGCCGCCGCTGACAAGGACATCACCGCGATCCTGGCTGAACAACCATGATCGCTCCCTGGCAACGGAAACGAGAGGTCTGACATGGGGAACTGGCTGTCATCGAAACGTGTTGCTCCGTATATCTTTCTCGCGCCGGTTTTCATTTTTGCGGCGTTCTTTTTTGTGGTTCCGCTTTTGTTTGCGGCAACTATCAGTTTTACCGACTGGGACGCGGTGAGCCGCCCGAGGTGGGTCGGTATACATAATTACACGTATTTGCTCGGCCGCGACCAGTTCTTCCTCGCTTCGATCTGGAACAC
>JAYTHT010000625.1:0-2461 GCA_043732365.1 Novosphingobium sp.
TGGCGATCGAACCATTCAATCGTTCGAGCCGCCGCGTAAAGATCGCAGCGATCACGTACCCGGCAATCAACGCAAGGAGCGTAATGCCGAGCCCGCTCCAAACAGCGACTGTATCAAGCCACTCACGCAGTTCCTGCACGTCGTAGATATCCGAGCCGACCACCAGCCTTCCCCCACTGTGGAGGGGCACGCCATAAGTTTTCATCGGCACGGGCTCGTCCGCAGGGTCGTTACCCACTGCGGCCTCGATAATATCAATCTTTGCCCAGCCGATCCCATCCGCCGATTTTGGCAATTCGCCCGCGATCTTGCGTCCGGCTTTGTCTGTCAGGAGATATCGAAACGGACGCTGACGCGATGCTGCCCGTTCTCCAATTGCGGTAACGACGCTGCCAATGCCGGTTCGCCGATCGATGTTTGCCAGCCTCGCGGCCTCTGTCGTCAATGTATCGGCGGTAACCCGCTGCGAATACGCCGTGACCGCCGTTTCCACCGCAACGACAACCACTATCGAACCGACCGCAAAAATCGCAGCGAACAACAGCGCAAGCCGGAACGGCCCGCTGCGCAAAGTCCTAAGCAATGGCATCAAGGCGGTACCCCGCGCCCCTTAACGTATGGATCAGTTCGGCGCTGAACCCTCGATCGACTTTGGCGCGCAGGCGGCTCATATGGCTTTCGATCACGTTGGTTTGCGGATCAAAATGGAACGACCAGACGTTTTCAAGCAGCATCGTCCGGGTCACGACCTGCCCCTCGTGACGCATCAGATATTCCAGCAGTTTGAACTCCTGCGCCTGCAACTCGATCCGCTGTCCGGCGCGCGCTACCGTTCGTTTGATCAGATCCATTTCGAGGTCGGCCACTCTCAATATGGTTGTTGCCTCTGCAATCGGAGGTCGCCGACCGAGCGCGGCAACGCGCGCAAGCAGTTCGGTCATGGCAAAGGGTTTGACGAGATAGTCGTCGCCGCCGGCTTCCAGCCCCTCGACGCGGTCTTCAACGCCGCCCATCGCCGTCAGGAATAGCGCGGGTGTGGATACGCCACTGATACGCAAGGCCTTGACGACACTTAGTCCATCGATACCCGGCACCATCCGGTCAACGATCAGCACACCGTAGGCATCCCCGGTCGCAAGAAAAATGGCGTCGCGCCCCTGCGCACATGCATCGACGATGTGCCCGGCATGCTCCAGGCTGCGCTGGATATGGTCGCGGGTCGCAGCATCGTCTTCCAAAAGCAGGACTTTCACATCAAATTTCCGATTGCAGATGTCGGGACCATCAAGGCCTATCCGCCCTGTTAAACGCCCACCGAGCGCAAAGCACAACTAACCGATAGCCAATGTTGGGCTCACTTTGCGCGAAAGGTCGAGTGGGTAGAAGCGCTGTCGAGGCACTTCCCCCTCCGGAGTAAATCTGATGAAATATGTTGCATCTGCAATTTTCGCGCTTTCGTTGGCTGGTGCCGGCGCGCTGGCGATTGCCGCCACGGATCATGGTTATGTCGGACAATCACTGGCCACCAGGGCCAAAGTGACGATGGGCCAGGCGCGTGCGATTGCGCTGAAAGCCCATCCCGGTCAGGTAACTGACGCCGAACTTGAGAACGAAGGCGGTGGCAGCGGCCTGCGCTATTCGTTTGACATCAAGAGCGGTGGCAAGACCTTTGAAGTCGGCGTCGATGCGGCCAATGGCGCCGTGCTCGAAAACAAAGCCGAGGGCGCAAACCCCGATTGATCGAGTATCGTAAAGAATGCCGGGGCGCAGCGATTGTTGCGCCCCGGCATTTGGTTTTAAAAGACGAAGCCGGCCGTTCCATGAAATCCGTAATCTCGAACGAAGCTATTGGCAAAGTGCCACAAGTCACGCGACTGGTCCGGATCATCAAAATCGCGGCGACGACGCTTGACGAAACGGGTGGCGACATCGTCTCGGTGTCGATGGGGCCCGGTTATCTGGTTGGCACGCTGCGTTTCATCTTGGCGCCGCTCCTGCTCGTCGCATCAGGCAAAGTTTGGCGGTGCGCTGCCTGCGCGCCTTGCTGTTCGCTAATTTCCGATGCGACCATCGCTATTGCTGTCGCATCAAGCCCCGACCGAATAGGATGCGACCGGCAGCAAGCCGCCATGCCAGCGCCCAGGCAGCGCCAAGCGCCCATCCGGCTGCAACGTCGCTCGGCCAATGCACGCCCAGATACAGGCGGGAAAGTCCGATGAGAACGGTCAGCGTTATGGCGACGATCAGAATATAGGTTTGGGCACGCAGGCTTGGCTCCACGTCGATTGCGAGCACGGCAATGGTGAGATAGACAATTGCCGAGTTCGCGGCGTGGCCAGAAGGAAAGCTCGTGAATTGTACGGAAACCAGATGGTCCACGATTATTGGTCGCGGCCGTCCGGTCAGGTCTTTCAGGGCCAAAACGGCAACGCCGCCGCTCAACGTCGCGGTCGCGAGAAGA
>JAYTHT010000626.1:0-22638 GCA_043732365.1 Novosphingobium sp.
CCGGCTGTCTCGCTGGGCGAAGTCAGCACGGTAAAGATCGACGGATCGGGGTGGTCGAAACTGACCGTGTTGATCGTGTTGAAGGCGCGCAAGTCATACCGATACGGGGCCAGATTGCCGTGCCAGGCGACGACGTCGAACGGCGAATGCGGCAGTGTTGTCGCCCACAGTCCGCCCTGATATTTCTGGATCACCGTAAATGGCCGGTCGACATCCTCAAACCACGCCACCGGCGTTTCGAAATCCCGGCTGTTGGCCAGGCCGTTTGACCCGATCGGGCCCAGTTCGGGCAAGCGGAATGCTGCGCCGTAATTTTCGCAAACATACCCGCGCGCCGCGCCGTTGCGGGGCATCACGCGAAACCGCACCCCGCGCGGGATCACCGCGACCTGTTGCGGCGCAACGTCAATCCGGCCCAGTTCGGTCTCGATCGACAGGCCGCCCAATTCGGGCACGATCAGCAATTCGCCATCGGCCGAAAAGAACGCACGATCGACCATCGGACTGTTCGCGGCATACGTATGGATCGCCATGCCGGTGCCCGCCGCGACATCGCCATTGCCGCCATAAGTAACCAGCCCGTCGACGAAATCGCATGGCTCGGCAGGGATCGGCAACGCATCCCAGCGCAGCCGGTTGGGCGAGGGGGCACAGGCCTTGAATGGTGCGGACTGCACCAGCGCGCCGCCGGCATAGCGTGCAAACGGCGGATGCTGGGCCGTGGGCCGCAAGCGGTACAGCCATGACCGCCTGTTGTCCGCCCGGGGCGCGGTAAACGCGGTGCCGGACAGTTGTTCGGCATACAGGCCAAACGGCACATGCTGCGCCGAATTGCGCGCGATCGGCAAAGCGCCCGCAACGGCTTGCGTGACATGATGGTTGCCAAACCCGGGCAAATAAGCGTGCGTTTGGTCAGGCTGCGCCGGATTGGCCGGGGTAATGCGTTCGCCGGGCATTGCTTCAATCTCCCATAAGCCGGGGTGTTAATCGATGCCGCGTCGGATCGGGCGCGCGAGCCCGGTCAGCCCCGCTGTGTCCGGCGTAAAGGATGCGTTTTAGAGGCGTAGCCTGACGACCGCAACGGGGTGCAGCCTGTCGTGCGAAACAGTGCCCAAACAAGCTTCTGACGAGGAGGACTGGCGCCGGGCAATGCGTGACTTTGCTTCAGGCGCTGCCGATCCGGCGTCCGAGCGCGAGCGCCAGGTGATCGATCATCGCGCGCAGTCTGGCAGGGATCAGCGGTGTCGGCGGGTGCACCGCAAAGACCGCCACCGCGTGCGATCCTTCGAACATCGGCAAGACCCGCACCAGGGCTCCGGAGTTTAGCGCGGGGGCCACATCCCACAGCGAACGCAGCGCAATCCCGCACCCATCGAGCGCCAGTTCGCGGACGACTTCGCTGGAATTGGTGCGCACGTGGCTGACCCCGTCATGGATCGTGCTGCCGCAGGGGCCGTCGAGATGCCACGGCAATTGCCCCTCTGCGGCCAGCAACCGGTGCCCGCGCAAATCGGCGAGCGAGTCTGGCGTTCCAAGTGACGCCAGATAACCGGGCGACGCACACAGCACGCGGCCACTGGTGGCCAGCCGATGCCCGACCAGACTGGCGGGTACACTCGCGGTCACGCGGATCGCCATGTCGTAATCGCTATCCAGCAAGTCGACAAATTGATCCGCGAGATCGAGCGTCAGGTCGATTTGCGGATACTGGATCAGGAATTCGGGCAAGCAGGGCGCCAGGTGCATGCGGCCAAATGATGTGGGTGCCGTAATGCGCAACGGGCCGTTGATCGCGGTGCCGCGCCCGGTGATGCGGTCCTCGGCGGCCTGCAGCGCCAGCCGTGCGGGCTGCAGCGTATCGAGCAGATCACGGCCCGCCTCGGTCAGGGCAAGCCGGCGGGTGGTCCGGTGGAGCAGACGCACGCCCAGCCGATCCTCCAGCCGGGTCAGCCGCTTTGACAGGCTGGCGGGCGACAGGCGTAGCGCGCGTGCCGCCGCAGACAAGCTGCCCGCGGCCACAACCTGAAGGAAACTGTCATAGTCGGGATCGAACATTGTTAACCTGGGCGAAAAGGTCAGTTGAATTTTTTCGGTCTACCGATGAACCGGGGCCCGCGCTAGAAGTGATTTATAAAGACGCGACCGTTGCGGGCGCTGCGAGGGACAGGATTGCATGGCATATATCGTCAAAGGCGCTTTGCGCGTTGCGGATGAACTGGCCCGTTTCATCGACGAACAGGTCCTGCCCGGAACCGGCGTGGCTGGGGACGCATTCTGGGACGGCACCAATGCGATTTTTGCCCGGTTTTCGCCGCGCAATCGCGACCTTTTGGCCCGGCGCGATGCGATCCAGTCCGACATCGACGCCTGGCACAAACAGCGCGCGGGCCGGCCTGTCGATATGCCCGAATACAAGGCATTTCTGACAGGGATTGGCTATCTCGTGCCTGAACCAGCGCCGTTTGCGGTTGATCCCGCCAACGTCGATACCGAACTTTGCGCCATGGCCGGGCCCCAACTGGTCGTGCCGGTGCTCAATGCGCGGTTCCTGCTGAATGCCGCCAACGCGCGCTGGGGCAGCCTGTATGATGCGCTGTATGGCACCGATGCCATTCCCGGACAGGCGCCCGGCACAGCCTATGACGCCGCGCGCGGCGCGCTGGTCATCGCCTGGGCCAAAGCGTTCCTCGATCAGGCGGTGCCACTGGCGCACGGCACATGGGCGCAATGGTCGGGTGGTTCGCTCGAACTGGCTGATCCGGCGCAATTGGTCGGCCATGCCGGCGATAACTTGTTGTTGCGACACAATGGATTGCATATCGAAGTGGTGATCGACCGCGAGCACCCGATCGGCAGGACCGATCCGGCGGGTATCGCAGACGTGGTGCTGGAATCCGCTGTTTCGACGATCTGCGATTTCGAGGATTCGATTGCGGCAGTCGATGCGCAAGACAAAGTGCTGGCGTATCGCAACTGGCTGGGCCTGATGAAGGGCGACCTGGCCGAAACGTTCGAAAAGGGCGGCGCGGCGATGACCCGGCGACTGAATCCCGACCGGGCCTATGTTGCGCCCGATGGCGCACCGTTTACGCTGCATGGGCGGTCTTTGCTGCTGGTGCGCAATGTCGGCCATCTGATGACGACGCCTGCGATCCTGTTGGCGGACGGCAGTGAAGCGCCCGAAGGTATCCTTGACGCGATTGTGACCGCCACGATTGCGCTTCACGATCTGCGTCGCGAAACCGGGCTGAAAAACAGGCTGAAAAATAGTCGGGCCGGGTCGGTCTATATCGTCAAGCCCAAGATGCACGGTCCCGACGAGTGCGCGCTGGCCAACGACCTGTTCGATGCAGTCGAGGATATGCTTGGCCTGGCCCGGCATACTGTAAAGATCGGCGTGATGGACGAGGAACGGCGGACATCGGCCAACCTGGCCGCATGTATCCATGCGGTGCGGCATCGGATCATGTTCATCAACACCGGGTTCCTCGATCGCACCGGCGACGAAATCCACACGTCGATGCAGGCGGGCGCGATGGTGCGCAAAGGCGACATGAAAGCGACCGACTGGATCAAGGCCTATGAAGACCGCAATGTCCAGATCGGCCTGGCCTGCGGCATGTCGGGCAAGGCACAGATCGGCAAAGGGATGTGGGCGATGCCCGACCGCATGGCCGACATGCTGGCGCAAAAGATCGGCCACCCGCAGACCGGTGCAAACACCGCCTGGGTGCCATCGCCGACCGCTGCCACGCTGCACGCCACACATTACCACAGCGTCGATGTGTTTGCCCGGCAGGCAGTGCGCCGCGCCGAACCGGTGGCCAGTCTCGATGCGCTGCTGACCATTCCGCTGGCACATGGTCACAACTGGTCACCCGACGAAATTCGCGCCGAACTGGATAACAATGCGCAGAGCATGCTGGGCTATGTCGTGCGGTGGGTGGACCAGGGCGTGGGCTGTTCAAAGGTACCCGATTTCAACGACATCGGCCTGATGGAAGACCGCGCGACATTGCGCATTTCCAGCCAGCATATCGCCAATTGGTTGTTGCATGGCGTGGCCACTGCCAATCAGGTGGACGCGGCGCTGCTGTCCATGGCGGCCAAAGTCGATGCGCAAAACGCCGTCGATCCGCTCTATCGACCGATGGCGTCTGATCCGGCCGACAGCCTGGCGTTCCAGGCGGCGCGTGCGCTGGTGTTTGACGGTGTGGCGCAACCCAACGGCTATACCGAACCGCTGTTGCACGCGTACCGTGCGCGGGCGAAAGCGACCGTCTGAATGCAGCATACAGGGACACTGCGCTTAAATTCCAGGACTGGACAGTTCAGGATTGGGCATTCCGGGACCGGGTATTTTGAAAATGGTTTTTTATTGGGCGGCTTACTGCCACACGGATTGAACTGGTATGTCAGGACGATTGCGGCTGGAAGATAGTCCACCGGCAAAACTGCCTGCTTGACGGTAACGTCAAAGTTCGGGCCATGCTGCCCCGGCGCGGCAAGGACCAGACGCGGAATACCTGCGCCTCAATTTAAACGCGCACATTTAAAGTGGCATTGACAGGTATTAAACCGTGACTCTTCAATAAATTGCATGCGCATAAGACACCTTTGACGCAGAACTCCGACAAAGTTTTGCATGTATTTGCTATACTCTCTGCGCCAATCCGCACCGGGAAAATACAGAATGCGACCGGCCAGGTGTTCGAGGATATGGGTCGGGTCAAGTAAACGGTCCGTATCCTCGTGAATGGGTTGGAACACAATGGCGCAGGTTTGGGACGCAGTGCCCGGCCACCCCTTGACTCTTGTCCGGGACAGGGCCACCAATTGGCTGGCATCTAACGACGAAATCGAAAACTAATGGGTTGTTTATCTCACCTTTTTCGTAAGGGTGGGGTGTTTTTGTGCGGGGGCACCATGGTTCGTATTGGCGGTACAGCGTCAATTTTGCTGCTGGCCTTGTTTTCCGGATCAAGCGCGGCCTGGGGCCAGGCCCAACCGACCGTGTCCCCGGCTCAGGTGCCATTGCCCTCGCGAGAGCAGGTCAATCCGGTACCGACCCCGTCGCCCGAAGGCAAAAGCGTCGCCCATGTTGACGAGAGCAATGCGTTTGCGGCCGGGCCCTGTCCGCTGTCGGGCAGCGATATTTCGGTTTCGATCAAACACGTCCAGTTTGCAGCGCCCGGTGGCGGCGCGCTGGCACCCGCGCTTGCGGCATTGTTGTCGGGGATCACCACGGGCAGCCAGTCGCAGCCCATTCGCGTGGTGTGCGATTTGCGGGACCAGGCCAATGCCCGCCTGCGCCAGGCTCGCTATGTCGCCAGTGTCCAGATCCCGCCGCAGCGGATTGACGATGGCGTGCTGCGCCTCGAAGTCGTCACCGGGCATATTGTCGAAGTCCGCGTGCGCGGCGACGCGGGGCCATATGAGGGCCTGATCAAGCATCGCGTCGAGCAGCTAAAGACGCTGAACCCGCTGAATGCCGGCGATGCCGAACGGTTGCTGTTACAGGCCAATGACGTGCCGGGGCTGAATATTCAATTGGGCCTGTCGCCTGTGACGAGCGGTGGCAAACCGGGCGAACTGGTTGGCGAATTGAAAGTGAACTATCATCGTTTTTCGCTCGTCGGCAATGTTCAGAACTACAATTCAAAGCTGCTGGGGCGCGAAACATTCTATTTGCGCGGAGAGGCTTACGATCTGCTGGGCCTGGCCGATCGCACGTTTCTGGCCGGTTCGACGACGTTTGATTTCAAGAAACAGCGCGTCCTGCAATTTGGCGAATCGATCGGCCTATCGGGCGCTGGCGATCGTCTGGCATTTGTCAGCACGGTTGCGTATTCGCGGCCAAAGCTGGATTTGCTCGATTTGCGCACGCTGTCGCTGATCGAAAACCTCGAATACACGCATCCGCTGATCCATACAGTGCGGTCGCGGATAGATGCGGCGGGCGGCTTTGAATATGCGATCCAGCGCACGCGTGTTTATAACAACATGGGCAGCGCGGCGCTGAACCGCGACCGGATCTCGACAATTTATGCCCGCGTCGATGGCGATACGCGCAAGTTGCGGTTTGATGGCAGCCAGTTCTGGGGTCTGTCGGGATCGCTCGAACTGCGCAAGGGGCTCGACGTGCTTGGCTCGAACAAGACCGGGGCAATCGTCGATGGCTATACCCCGTCGCATTTCGACGGCAGCGCGACCGCCACGGTGGTGCGCGGTGGCCTGACCGGATCGATCGGGCTGGGCCCGGTATTCGAACTGGCGACGACTTTGCGCGGGCAATATTCCGACAAGCCGCTGTTGAATTACGACCAGTTTTCGATTGGCAACCTGACGATCGGGCGCGGCTATGATCCGGGCGTCAATACCGGCGATCGGGCCATAGCCGGTGCTCATGAAGCGCGCATCAATGTGCCGCTGGGGCAGAGTGCTTACGGGCAGCTCTATGCCTTTTACGACTGGGTAAAGTTGTGGAACCTCGACCCGGCATCGACCGAGCGTAATCGCCTGCTGCAGTCGGTGGGCGGGGGCGCCAGGGCCACGGTATTCAATTCGGTGCGGCTCGATCTGACATATGCCCACCCGCTCGATCCGCCCCTGCTGACCGGCACGAATATCCGGCGATCACCCGATCGCGTGATGTTCTCCCTGACGATGCAGATCATTCCCTTTGGCGCCCAGCGCTAAGTCGGGGAGAAGGAAGCCATGATGCCGAATTCACAGGCCCGCCGGTCATTGCTGCTAAAAACCGCACTTTGCACCGGCGTGATCATAATTGCGCAAGTGCCTTTGGCGCAGGCAACCACTTTGCCAACCGGTTCGACCGTGGTGTCCGGGTCTGCAAATATCAGCACGACAGGTTCGGTCATGACAGTCGATATCAAGTCGACCAGCCCGGTCATCACCTGGCAGACATTCAGCGTACCCACCGGGGACACGGTCAAGTTTGTTTCGACCACCGCTGCCCCGCTTGTCGTTGATACTGCGCAGCGCGCGGTGCTCAACCGGGTGATTGGCAATGGCGCCACGTTGTCGCCCTCGATCATCAACGGGCTGATCGATTCGACCAACAGCGGCCACAACAATATTCAGGTCTGGCTGGTCAATCCGGCGGGCATCACGTTCGGCATGGGCGGCGCTTACAACGGTGGCAGCCTGATCCTGTCGACGCTGGATGTGCCCAATGCCGATTTTTCCGCTGGCGCCGCTGCCGCCACGCATTTCAGCAAATACACGATGCCCGGCGGGCTGACGTATGATTCCACGGCGACCAAGGCGGTCACGCTCAGCGCGCTGGCCGGCGCTATCCAGAGCACCGGTTCGATCCTGGTGCTGGGCCAGAGCGTGTCGGTCGGCAACACCGTCACTGCGGGCGACAAACTGGCGGTGATCACGGGCGATGCAGTGACATTTGCCGCAGGCGTTGGCAGTCCGTTGAGCTTTACGATCGGCACCGGATCCAGCCTGCTGGCGGCAGACGGGACCGGCGTGCGCATTCTGGGCTCGGCGGTGATGTCGGGCAAATCGATCACGGTGGCCGCGGTATCGCAAGCCGCCGCACTGACCAATGTGTTGCAGGCCGACAGCGGCGCAACCCTGACTGCGACCGACACCAATGGCGTGATTTCGCTGGCGACCAAAACGCTGGGCACGGTAACTGTCGGCACCGCCGACAGCCATGATTCGCTGGTCGACAACACCGGCGTTGCTGCCAACACCGGCCTGATCGCCAATGGCACGGATGGGGCGATCAGCCTGGCGGGCGCGGGCGCGGTGACGCTGGGCGGCAATTTGACCGCAACCGCCGGGACCGCCTCGATCACGGCTAACGGCACAACGCTGGCATTCGCCGGCGGCGCGATCAAGTCTGCCGGCAATCAGACATATACCGGCGCTGTAACGCTCAACGCCAATACCACTTTGACCAGCACCGGCGGGCTGGTCAAATTCGTCCAGCCGATCGACAGCGCCGGCTCGGCCCGTGCGCTGAGCGTGGTTGGCAATGCGGAATTTGATGGAGCGATCGGCGCGATTAACGTGCTGGCCTCGGTGGCTGTGTCGGGGACCAGCGCGCTGGACGGCGGGTCAGTCAAAACCAGCGGGACGCAGGCGTATAGCAGCGCGGCGACATTGGGCGTGGATACGGCGTTGACGGCCACAACAGTCGGTTTTGGCGCCACGGTGGACGGTGCGCATGCGTTGGCGATTACCGGCAACGCCAGCTTTGGCGGGGCTTTGGGCGCAACAGCCGCGCTGACTTTGGTGGCGGTGTCGGGGACCACCGCGCTGAACGGCGGATCGATCACCACTAGCGGCGCGCAGACCTACAGCGGCGCGGTGACGCTGGGCGCCGATACCACTTTGTCAGCCACAAGCGGGCAGGTCAAATTCGTCAAGACGGTCGATAGCGCAGGCTCGGCAAGTGCGATGACAATCACGGGCAATGCGGAATTCGACGGAGCGGTCGGCGGCAATCAGGCATTGAGAGCGCTGTCCGTCGCGAGTCTGGCCACGATCAACGGTGGCACCGTAACCACGACCGGCGCGCAGACTTACGGCGACGCGGTCACTTTGGGCGCCGACACCACTTTGACCAGCACAAGCGGGCTGGTCAAATTCGCCCAGACGGTGGACAGCGATGCGACCGCGCGCTTGTTGACCATTGCGGGCAATACCGAATTCGATGGAGCGGTCGGCCAGAGTGGGGCGCTGGGTGCGCTGTCCGTCGCGAGTCTGGCCACGATCAACGGTGGTACCGTAACCACGACCGGCGCGCAGACTTACGGCGACGCGGTCACTTTGGGCGCCGATACCACTTTGACCAGCACAAGCGGGCTGGTCAAATTCGTCCAGACGGTCGACAGCGACTCCTCGGCTCATGCGTTGAACGTGGCCGGCAATGCGGAATTCGATGGAGCGGTCGGTGCAACCAGCGCGCTGGCCTCGGTGTCGGTGTCGGGGACGAGCGTGCTGAACGCGGGAACGATCAGCACCCAGGCCACGCAAAGATATAGCGGCGCGGTCACGCTGGACACGATTACAACGCTGTTCACCGGCGGTTACGTCGGCTCCGTCGCTTTTGGCGCGACGGTCGACGGCGCAGCATCGCTGTTTATATTCGGCAACGCCAGTTTTGCAGGTGCGGTGGGTGGCACAACTGCGCTGTCTTCGGTTACGGTGTCGGGGACCAGCGCGCTGAATGGCGGGTCGGTGAAAACTTCTGGCGACCAGATCTACAGCGATATCGTGACGCTGGGCGCGGATACGACGCTAACCAGCACTGGTGGCGGGTTGATGCAGTTCATCGGGGCGATCAACAGCGATGCCACGGCGCGCGCACTGTCGGTCGTTGGCAGGGCCGAATTTGACGCCAACGTCGGTGGAACCAAGGCGCTGGCCTCGGTCGCGGTGACGGCCCCCACCCGGTTGAGCGCCGGATTGATCACCACTACCGGCGCGCAAACATACAGCGGTGCGGTGACGCTGGGCGCGGACACCAAGCTGACCTCCAGCGGCGGATTGGTGAAATTCGTCCAGACTGTGGATAGCGACGCCAGCACGCGTCTGCTCAAGATAATCGGCAATGCGGAATTTGACAGCGCAGTTGGTGGCACAACTGCGCTGACGTCGTTGTTGGTATCGGGGACCAGCGCCATCAATGGCGGTACCGTAACCACGACCGGCGCGCAGACTTACGGCGACGCGGTCACTTTGGGCGCCGATACCATTTTGACCAGCACGGCCGGGCTGGTCAAATTTACCCAGAAGATCAATAGCGACTCCTTGGCTCATGCGTTGAACGTGGTCGGCAATGCGGAATTCGATGGAGCGGTCGGTTTAGACAACGTGCTGGCCTCGGTGTCGGTGTCGGGGACGAGCGTGCTGAACGCGGGATCGATCATCACCCGCGCCACGCAAACATATAGCGGCGCGGTCACGTTACTGGACGTGTTTACGTCGCTGGACGCCGGCACCGGCGCTTTCGTCGGCACCGTCGCTTTTGGCGCGACGGTCGACGGCGCAGCATCGCTGTATATACAAGGCAACGCCAGTTTTGCAGGTGCGGTGGGTAGTACAACCGCGCTGTCGTCGCTTGGGGTGACCGGGACCAGCGCGCTGAAGGGCGGGTCGGTGAAGACTGCCGCCGACCAGACCTACACCGACGCGGCGACGCTGGGCGCGGATACCACGCTAACCAGTGCTACCGGGTTGGTGCGGTTCTTCGGGTTGCTCGACAGCGATGCCACGGCGCGCGCGCTGACGGTCGTTGGCAGTGCCGAATTTGACGCCAACGTCGGTCGAACCATGGCGCTGGCCTCGGTCGCAGTGACAGGCCCCACCGGGTTGAGCGCCGGATTGATCACCACCACCGGCGCGCAAACATACAGCGGCGCGGTGACGCTGGGCGCGGACACCAGGCTGACCTCCAGCGGCGGATTGGTGAAATTCGTCCAGACTGTGGATAGCGACGCCAACACGCGTCTGCTCGAGATTAACGGCAATGCGGAATTTGACAGCGCAGTTGGTGGCTCAATTGCGCTGACGTCGTTGTTTGTAACAGGGACCAGCGCCATCAACGGTGGCGCTGCGACGACGACCGGCGCTCAGACGTATGGCGATGCGGTGACGCTGGGCGCGAATACCAAGCTAACCAGCACTGGCGGGTTGGTGCAGTTCACCCAGACGCTCGACAGCGATGCCACGGCGCGCGCACTGACTGTCGTTGGCAGGGCCGAATTTGACTCTACCGTCGGTGGAGCCAACCCGCTGGCTTCGGTCGCGGTGACGGGGACCAGCGCGCTGACCGGCGGGTCGGTGAAGACTGTCGCTGCGCAAACATACAACGACGCGGTGACGCTGGGCGCGGATACGACGCTAACCAGCACTGGTGGCGGGTTGGTGCAGTTTATCGGGGCGATCAACAGCGATGCCACGGCGCGCGCACTGACGGTCGTTGGCAGGGCCGAATTTGACTCTACCGTTGGTGGAACCAACGCGCTGGCTTCGGTCGCGGTGACGGGGACCAGCGCGCTGAACGGCGGGTCGGTGAAGACTGTCGCCGCGCAAACATACAACGACGCGGTGACGCTGGGCGCGGATACGACGCTAACCAGCACTGGTGGCGGGTTGGTGCAGTTCATCGGGGTGATCAACAGCGACGCCACGCCGCGTGCGCTGACTGTCGTTGGCAAAGCCGAATTTGACGACCAGCTTGGCATAGCCAATGCGCTGGCTTCTGTGGCGGTGTCGGGGACGAGCGTGCTGAACGCTGGATCGATTTCCACCACCGGCGCGCAGACATACAGCGGCGCGGTGACGCTGGACAAGTTTACGCAGCTGCTCGGCCCCACCGTCGCTTTTGGCGCGACGGTCGACGGCGCACAATCGCTGTTTATATCCGGCAACGCCAGTTTCGCAGGTGCGGTGGGTGGCACAACCGCGCTGTCTTCGGTTACTGTGAATGGGACCAGCGCGCTGAACGGCGGGTCGGTGAAAACCGTCGCCGCGCAAGCATACAATGACGCGGTGACGCTGGGCGCGGATACCACGCTAACCAGCACGGGCGGATTGGTTCAGTTCACCCAGACGCTCGACAGCGATGCCACGGCGCGCGCGCTGACGGTCGTTGGCAGGGCCGAATTTGACACCATCGTCGGTGGAACCAGGGCGCTGGCTTCGGTCGCGGTGACGGGGGCCACCAGGTTGAACGCTGGATCGATCACCACCACCGGCGCGCAAACATACAGCGGCGCGGTGACGCTGGGCGTGGACACCAAGCTGACCACCAGCGGTGGATTGGTCAAATTCGTTCAGATAGTGGACAGCGACTTCGGTACACGCGCGTTGGCAATTGACGGCAATGCGGAATTTGACAGCGCAGTTGGTGGCTCAGCTGCGTTGAGGTCGTTGTTGGTAACCGGGACCAGCGCCATCAACGGTGGCGCTGTGATGACGACTGGCGTCCAGACATATGGCGATGCGGTGACGCTGGGCGCGGATACCACGCTCACCAGCACTGGCGGGTTGGTAATATTCACCCAGACGCTCGACAGCGATGCCACGGCGCGCGCACTGACTGTCGCTGGCAGGGCCGAATTTGACTCTGCCGTTGGTGGAACCAACACGCTGGCTTCGGTCGCGGTCACGGGGACCAGCGCGTTAAACGGTGGTTTTATCTTCACCACCGGCACGCAAACATACAACGGCGCAGTGACGCTGGGCGCGGACACCAAGCTGTCCGCCACCGGCGGATTGGTGAAATTCGTCCAGACTGTGGATAGCGACGCTACTGCGCGTGCGCTGGGGATTGTCGGTAATGCGGAATTCGATGGCACAGTGGGTGGTACTCATCCGTTGGCTCAATTGACCATCAATGCGCCCGCCACGATCACCGCGACGGGCAATATCAGCGCGCTCGGCACGATTGAGCTGAATGCCGCGACATCGCTGTCGGTGGCCGGATTGCATGCGACCGGCGCCACGAGCGATATCGTGATCAACCAGGGCGGCGGGACCGTCGGCAGTGTCACGCTGACCGGCGCGATCAGCGCGGGGCGGAATTATCTGCTGACCGCGACGAGTGTCGCGCTGGGCAATGGCATCCAGGTCGCGCCGGGCCGGGTGGACATCACCGCCACCACCGGCGACATTACCGGCGGCACCGCATCGCTGGCGTCGCAGGGCGGGTCGGTCGTGCTCGACGCGGCCAGCGGTACGATAACGCTCGGCACTGGTTCTGCGCTGACCGCCACAACGGGCAATGTCGGCATCCGTTATGCAGTGGGCTCGACGGTCGGGCTGGGCGATGTCACAGCCATGTCCTTTGGCGAAGTCGATGCAGGGCACACCATTTTTTCGGGAACGTTTGCGACCGCGATCAATAATCTGACGACCGGCGCAGTCACGACCACGGCCAACCCGATCAATATCAAAATTGCTGGCGCGCTAACGATGGGCGCGGCAAATTCAATCGGCAGTGTGACGCTGGAAGGCGCCAGTGTTGCGCTTGGCACAGCGCTGTCGACCTCGACCGCGTCCAGTTACACCGTGACCGCCGACACCGGCACGATCACGCTGGCCGGCAAGGTGAATTCCGGGACCGGCATGCAGACGTATACCGGCGCTGTCACGCTGGGTGCAGATACCGCGCTGACGGGCAACACGATTGGCTTTTCGTCGACGCTGAATGGTGGGCACGGCCTGACGATCACCGGCAACGGCAATTTCACCGGTGTGGTGGGCGGGGTGACTCCGCTGACCTCGTTGGCGGTCTCGGGGGCCGGCGCGATCAATGGCGGGTCGGTCAAAACCAGCGGTAACCAGACTTACAGCGGCGTGGCGACGCTGGGCGCGGACACCACACTGACCAGCACCAGCGGGCTGGTGAAATTCGTCCAGACGCTCGACAGTGACACCACGGCGCGTGCGTTGAGCGTGGTCGGCAACGCGGAATTTGACGCCGCAGTCGGCGCTACCAACGCGCTGGCGTCGGTGGGGGTGTCGGGGGCCAGCGCGCTGAATGGCGGCGCAGTCAAAACCAGCGGTGCGCAGACGTATAGCGGCGCGGCGACATTGGGCACGGATGCAGCATTGATTAGCAGCAGCGGGCTGGTGAAATTCGTCCAGACGCTCGACAGTGACGCCACGGCGCGTGCGTTGAGCGTGGTCGGCAACGCGGAATTTGACAATATGCTCGGCGCTACCAACGCGCTGGCGTCGGTGGGGGTGTCGGGGACCAGCGCGCTGAATGGCGGCGCGATCACGACTGGCGGTGCGCAGACTTACAGCGGCGTGGCGACGCTCGGCGCGAATACCGCGCTGACCAGCAGCAGCGGACTGGTCAGATTTGGCGCAGCACTTGACGGCGCGCATACCCTTTTGGTCGCGGGCAATGGCGCATTTGATGGGGCAGTTGGCGGCTCCACCGCGTTGACGTCGCTGGCGGTGTCAAAGGCCAGCGCGATCAATGGCGGCACGATCACGACCACTGGCGGGCAAACGTACACGGGTGCGGTGACTCTGGCCGGGGTTAGCCCGACCGTGTTGACCACGGGCGCAGGGGTCACATTTGGCGCGACGCTAGGTGGCGTCAACGCGCTGACCATTCTGGGCAATGCCGAATTTGATGGTGCGGTGGGTGGCATTACCGCGCTGTCGTCGCTGGCGGTGTCGAAAACCAGCCTGATCAAGGGCGGCGCGGTCACCACCACGGGCGGCCAGACGTATACCGGCGCGGTGACGCTGGCCCGCCTTAGCCCGACGGTGCTGACGGCCGGGACAATCGCAACATTTGGCGCGACGCTTGATGGCGCCAACGCGCTGACCATCGCGGGCAATGCCGATTTCGAAGGTGCGGTCGGCGGTACGACCGCGCTGACGTCGCTGGCAGTATCGAAAACCAGCCTGATCAAGGGCGGAGCGGTCACCACCATCGGGGCGCAGACTTACACCGGCGCGGTGACACTGGCCGGGATCAGCCCAACCATTTTGAAGTCTGGCACAGCGGTCACGTTTGGCGCGACGCTCGATGGCGCGAACGCGCTGTTGATCGCGGGCAATGCCGAATTCGACGGAGCAGTTGGCGCAACGCGTGTTCTGACCTCGCTGGCGGTGTCCAAAACCAGTGCCATCAATGGTGGCACGATCACCACCACCGGCGCGCAGACATACACCGGCGCGGTTACGCTGGGCCGGGTCAGCCCGACCATACTGACAACGGGGACAGGCATCACATTCGCTGCCACGCTCGATGGCGCCAACGCGCTGATCATCGCGGGCAATGCCGATTTCGAAGGTGCGGTCGGCGGCACCACCGCGCTGAGATCCCTGGCGGTGTCAAAAACCAGCCTGATCGACAGCGGCAAGGTGACCACCACCGGCGGCCAGACTTATACCGGCGCGGTGACGCTGGCCGGGATTACGCCGACCGTATTGAAGACCGGGACCACGACCACGTTCGCTTCGACGCTCGATGGCGTCAATGCGCTGACGATTGCGGGTAATGCGGTATTTGACGGTGCGGTGGGCGGTAAGACCGCGCTAGCCTCGCTGGCGGTGTCAAAGACCAGCGCAATCAATGGCGGCGCGGTGACAACCACCGGCGGCCAGACATACACTGGTGCTGCGACATTGGGCGGCGCCAACCCGACCACGTTGAAAACGGGCACGGCGGTCAATTTTGGCGGCACGCTGGATGGCGCGAATGCACTTACGATCATGGGCAACGCTGCCTTTGGCGGCACAGTTGGCGGGGCAACTGCGCTGACCCGGCTGATAATCACCGCACCCGGCACCATTGCTGCGGCAGCAGATGTGAATGTCACCGGGCCAACAACTTTGAACGCCGCCAGCGTGGCGGTCACGGGCGCGGCCAATTCCGGCGGCGCGCTGGCCATCGTCACCAGCGGTTCCACCCAATTGGGCAGCGGCAATGGTGGGTCTACGGTAAACATTACCGCCGGCGCATTGACCGTAACCGGCGCCGTCAAATCCGGCGCGGCGATGGTCATCAACACCGGCACCGGCGCGGTGCAGTTGGGCAGTCTCAATTCCGGCGCTGCGACCACGGTTGCCGGTGGCGCAATCACGGTGTCGGGCGATCTGGCCAGCACTGGCCTGCTGACCATGAATGCCGGCACCGGCGCGCTGACGATCACCGGGACCACGACGCAGGGCGCCGATAGCGTGCTGACGGCCGCGACTTCGGCTAACCTGGGCATCGTCAATGCTGGCGCAAATGCGGTAACACTGACTGCGGCGGATGCAACGCTCGGCGGATTGATCACTGCGGGCAATATCACGATTATCGACAATGGCGCGGCGGGCAATACGCTGTACCTGGGCGATGCGGGGACGCGCGCGAGCGGGTTCCATCTCGATCAGGGTGAAATCAGCAATCTGGCCGCCGCCAATGTTGTGCTCGATGCCGGTACGGGCGTGACGCATCAGGATGTGGGCATTGGCAATCTGTCGCTGAACAATGCGGCGCTGCGTATGCTCGGCGTGTATGGATTGGGGCGGATCGATGTTTCGGGCAATCTCGTCACGGGCAGCGGCAGCGGCCTGACCGCGCTGCAACTGGGCGGGACCGGAACGGTTTCCAACACCAATCTGGCGACTGTGCTGCGGATCGCCGCGGCGACGGACGGCACTGGCGGCCGCATTGCGATCGGCGGCGGCGCGCTCGATTTGCGCGCTGCGTCAATCGGTGTGGGTCTGGATACCGGGTTCCTCAAAGTGCTGGGGGTGGCACCGGGCAGCATCGCTTCGCAGACCGCAACATTCATGGTCAGCAATGCGTCGAGCGCGTTGTACGACGCGCAAGTCGGCGGGGCGGCCTATACCGCGGCCGGGCAATCGCTGATCGTCGCGGGCGGCATGACCGTGCATTATACCAATTTCGCGCTGTTCCAGAACACGGGCGGCCCCGGCACCAACCTGGGTGTCGCACTGGGCAGCACCGCAAAACCGGGCACACCCGCGCTGTCGCTGACCGGGCCCAACCCGCCTGATGGGGGGCCGTTTGCGATATTCGGCCAGATCAATGGAGTCAGCAATATTCCCGCCGCCGTCCTGGGGCCGACGACGATCGTAATCAACGCGGTCAACCGGACAACCGCGCGCATCAATGGCTGCCTGATCGGATCGGGCGCGGGTTGTCTGACGTCGGCCGCGTTGTCGACCTCGCTGGCCGATATTGACCCGGCGCGCACGACGATCATCCTGGCCAATGCCAATTTCGAACTGCCATTCGATCCCCTGGTCGCGACCAATAATGACTCGCTGTTTGGTGATGTGGGCACATTCGGCCTGGATATCGCCGAACCGCCGGTGGATTGCGTACCGGGCGCCAAGGACAATTGCGGCACCCACAAGGAAGGCAAATCGCAATGAAGCGCGAACTTTTGACCAGCCTTTCGCTGATGGCAGTGACGGCCGGGTTCGCGCTGGCTGGATCCGCACCTGCGCTCGCCGCGTCTGCACCTCCGCCAGATCAGGCCGAACTGGGTCGTGACAGTGCGGGTGATCCGTGTCTGGCCAGCCGTTATTGGCAGGATCCCGGCGCCACTGATCCCTTCGCGGTCAGCTATTCGATGACTTGCCGGGGCGCGACCGCCAGCCGGCATCTGGGCGTCGCACGCTGGGTAAGCGCGAATGAACTGGCGCCGATCAATGCTTTTGTGGATTGCGGCGCCGCCATGGATGTCACCGTGCCCGGGCTGGGCATGATGCATGTGCGCCGTTGTTTCGACAAAATGCTGGGGCTGGAAACGGTTGAAAGTCGCGTAACGCTGGGCAAACACGAGCTGATTGTCAGCGCGGTGTCCAATGCGCAAGGCCCTGCGGAAGAAGCATTGCGCCTGCTTGCCGGGATCAGGATCGACGCGACCAATCGTGGCCGGACAATTGCGCCGCTTGTCGATGTGTCGAAACTGGCACCCGCGCCCACTACTCCGCGCAATTATACCGTCAGTTCCGATACCAACACCGCGCTGGAACAGGGTTTGCACCTGATCCATTCGGGTTTGTATATGGAAGCGTCGCGGGTGTTGAATGACACGCTCAGCCGATTGCCCGTCGATGCGCCGGTCGATACGCGGATCGAATTGCTGCTCGTTGCGGGACTGGCCGATTCAAACCTTGGCTTTTTTGATTCGGCGGGCGATTATTTCCGGCGCGCCGACGATTTGCTGCGTGCCAATCCCGGAATGCCGGGAGCGGGCGTGGTGCAGCACAAACGTAATACGTATGGTGCGCTCGATGATTTGAATCGCCGCAAATTCGGCGATGCGATCACCGCGTTGAACCAGATATCGACCCCCGAAGCCGAGCATGGCCAACCGCTGTTGAACCCGGCGCTGGTGCGCACATTGAATCAGCCGATCCAATCGCGCCGCGATACGGTCGAGGGGATGATGTCGACGCCCGATTTTGCATCGCTATCCCAATTGATCATCGATGCGCAGGCGGCGTGGGCCACCAGTGTGGCGCTCCTCGCGCAAAGCCGGCTGCCCGAATCCGCGTCGGCGCTGGCAATCGCGGATCGCAATTTCACCGTGCTGTCGGCCGAAAAAGTCGATCAGCGGCAAGTGCGCTGGCTGGATGCGCGGATCGAACGCCAACGCGCCCGGTTGTTGCTGCGCAGCGGTGATCGCAAGGGCGCCGTGGCTGCGCTCGACAAAGCGATCGGTGCGTTGCGCATGGCGCAGGCCGATGGCGCAACCGGGCCCGCGCTCGCCGAAACCCAGCTGGAACGTGCAGGCGTACTCGCGCGCGGCGGTGGCAATCCGGCGGTCCTGCTCGCCAACTTTGACGACGCGGTCAACACCCTGATTTCATCGGATTCGCAAGGGACGGTGCTGCCCCCGGCGATCGAGCAGTACCTCGATCTGCTGGTCGCCGATGCCAATGCCCATTCCGATGGCCAGTCGGCAGAGCGATATTTCCGCGCGTTGCAGGCGGTCGGCGATCCGGCGATCGCGCGCCAGTTCGTGCAATTGCAATCGCTGGTCACGGCCGATCCCAAATTGGCCGCCAAAGTTCACGACCAACAGGACCTTGTGCGCGAAATTACCCGGTTGCGCTTTGCGATCGACAACGCAGCGCCGGGTGATAGCAAGACCGTTGCCCAGTTGAATGACCAGCGCGCCAAACTGGAAGGCGACCTGGTCGCATTGCAGGCGCAGTTGCAAGGCAACAAGGCATATGGGGCGGTCAGCGATGCGCCGGTCACTCTGGCCGAATTGCGCCAGGTTCTTCGGCCCGATGAGGCCTATTTCAAGCTGACGAAAGTCCGCAACTATATCTTTGGCATGCTGATCGATGGCAACGGCACACTCATTTATCGCGTCAAAAATCCTGACATCGAAATCGAGCCGCTGGCCGATGTGGTGCGCGCTTCGATCGATGGCGGTGGCGACAAATTGCCGCATTACAATGTCGGCGCGGCTTACGCATTGTTCGATCTGATCACCGGGCCAGTGGCGGAACGCCTCGTGGCGGCAAAATCGTTGATCGTCGATGCCAATGGTCCGTTGCAGAAACTGCCGATTGGCGTGCTCGTGGCCAACAAGGCCAGCGTGATGCGCTATGCTGCGGTGCGTGATGCGGCCCCGTATGATTATACGATGGTCGATTTTATCGCTCGGCGTCAGTCGATTTCGACGGCGCTCAGCCCGCGTTCACTGTTGGTGTCGCGCCATCTGGCCCCATCAAACGCGCCATTGCCGTTCATCGGTTTTGCGCAGCATCAACCGGCACCGATGACAATCGCGGGAGGCGACCAGATGGTCAGCGTGGGCACCGGGTGTGAAGCCGAGCGCAAGACGATCGCGATGCTGACACGCGAATTGAAACCGATCGACGCGCGCGAACTGGATCGCGCCAGCGAAGCACTGGGCATAGGCAAACCACGCGAATTGATCGGTGCCGCGTTTACCGACACTGCGGTCAAACAGATGACCGATCTCGACCAGTTTCAGGTGCTGCATTTTGCCACCCACGGATTGACCGAAGGTCAGTGGGGCTGTTCCAAATCGCCACCGGCGCTGGTGACCAGCCTGGGTGGGCCGGAATCCGACGCGATCCTGTCATTTGATGAAATCGCGCATTTGCGGCTCGATGCCAATCTGGTGGTGTTGTCGGCGTGCGACACCGCGTCGGGCATCAGCACCGGCCAGGCGCGTTCGACCGGGCAGGAAGAGGCGGGCGCCACCCTGGAGGGGCTGGTCCGCGCATTTCTGGCCGCCAACGCTCGCGCCGTCCTGTCGACGTATTGGCCGATTTCGGATGCGGGCGAAAGCGAGGACCTGATTGCCGATTTTTATCGCGCCGCGCGCACCGGCACAATTGGCGATGCTTTGCGCACGGCGCAATCGACCATCATGGCCAATCCGAAAAGTTCGCATCCGCTGTATTGGGGCGCATTCTTTGTCGTTGGCGATGCGCAAAAGTCGCTGCTGACGCCAAAAGCAAAAACCGCGCTGGCGCTGGCACGAGCTGGCGCTGTTAATATCGTGCACGGCCGATAGACGATGGCGTTCGAGATCAGTCCGCAGGTTTTTCTGGCATTCGAGGCGCAAGAGTCTGCAGCAGAGACCGCGCGGTTTGAACGGTGGTGGTTCAGCCATGCAGATCGCCTGGGTCGGATCACCCCAGGCAGTGGTGCCGCATTGATCGATACCGGCAGAAAGGTGGCGAGCGAATATGGCATTGTTGATAACGCCGAGGACAGGCTGTTTCTGGCTGCTGCGGCGGCACGCCTGATTCAGCGCCCGTCTGCGGCGCAGGCCTTGCTGTTGGGCGATGTCTTCTACCTCGATCTGCCGCTCGATGGCCGGTTTGAAAAACTGCTTGCGCTTGTCGCGTCCTCGGCGGCGGCCCGTTAAATCATGGCGGCCACGGTTGCACCATGTGTCTGCGGAAAATTGCGCGCCAAAGGCAAATTGCTCAAACGGCTAAAGCGTGACGGGGATGCAGCCGCGGCAGTATACAACGACACATTGCCGCCCGACAGCCCGTTGCGCGAAGCAACCGACGAAGAACTGGCTCATTACAATCTGAACCGGGCGTATATGGAGCATCTGACAGATCAGGATGGCAATCCGACCGGTTTCCGGGCGCGCATGTATATAGACAAGGCAACGGGCGAAAAGTTGGTTGCGTTTCGCGGCACCACATCGGCGGATGGCGATATCGCCGCCGATTGGCAGCAGGCAGTTGGATTGCCCAACACCTATTACAGCCGGGCGCAGAATATCTCGAGCCGCATCGAAGCGGCAGGCGGTGACGATGTAAGGTACGTCGGGCACTCGCTCGGCGGGGGACTGGCCTCGGCCGCGTCGCGCATATCCGGAAATCCTGCTTCGACGTTCAACGCGGCGGGGCTTAACCCGCTGACCATCCTGCGCGGCGATTCGATGAATTTCGGTGGGCAGATCGATGCGGTCCATGTCGAGGGTGAAGTTTTGACAAGCGCGCAACAGGCGCTGCCAATCCCCGAAGCCTCCGCAACGCAGGATATCGCATTGCAGCCGCCAGAAGGATTTGGCGCAGAATTGTTGTCAAAGGTCAAAAATTGGGAAATACTGGGCGCAGCCAAGGCGTTGGCGATGCGACGGCTCGATCTGCACAGGATGTCGAATGTCCAGAAATCGATCGACCAGACGATTGCCAGAAACGATGCGGCGATTAAGGCAAACAATTGTTGAAACGATAACGCTGGCCGGGTTGGCGATGTCGATTTGTGCGTGCAGTCAGGGAAGAGAGGTACGGGTGACTGATCTGCTATATGCTGTTGGCGATCGCAACGAGGCCGCTGTGCGGCGGCTGGCTGCTGCGCATATCGGCCTAGAAGCGCGCAATGAGGTAGGGGCCACGCCGTTGATCGAGGCGACAGGTTCGGCCCAATTTGTTATTGCTGAAATATTGATTGATTCGGGTGCGGATGTATTTGCCGCCGACAGCTTCGGTGTCACCGCTGGATTGTTCACCGAACGCAGCAAAGTTGCGCCAGACTCTGCGCAAGGCATCGCACGATCCAGAATACTGCAAAAAATGGCAGCAAAAGGCTTTCCATTTCCCGCGCCGCAGTCCGCGCAAGTCAAGCACATGATCGAAGCAGGTCGCTGGCCACCGCATCCAGCCGCGCACGGAGGATAATATGCCACCCGCAGCCCGTGTCGGCGATATGCATGTCTGCCCGATGGTAACCGGCATTGTTCCGCATGTGGGCGGGCCGGTGATACCACCGTGCGCGATAACCGTGCTGACCGGCGGGGTGCCACAGGCGCGCGTGGGTGATATGGCAACGTGTGTCGGGCCGCCCGATGTGATCGTGCTGGGATCGATGGGCGTGTTCGTCATGGGCTCGCCGGCCGCGCGAATGTTTGACCTGACCGCGCATGGCGGCAAGATCATGATCGGCCTGCCCACGGTGATGATTGGCGAAATCGGCGGGGGGTCGCCCAGTGCGGGCGGCATGAGCATGCTGGTGCCCGGCGATCCGCCGATGAGCGCGGAAAGCAATCCGGATGTTGCGCAAATGGTGCAAACGATGATTGCCGCCGGAGTCTCGGGCACGCCGTTCTGCGAACAATGCCAGAAAAGCTGAGGCAATGGCATCTCAATACCCAACTGAATGGTATGCGATCATCGACGGTTCGCGTGATCCCCGGCTAGAGGCGCTGGTGCGCGGATGCCGTGATCATATTTGCCTGTTCAAAGGTGCGCTGGACCCCCGGCTCAGCCAGGTTTCGCCGTGGCTGGTGCGCATCGATCAGCGCGAACCGCTGCTGGCCACGTGGCAACTGCATGGACGCGGGCACAGCTGGGGGATGATGGTTGAATCGGCCTTGCCGATCGACCGTCTGCAACGCCATTTTCGACGGTTTCTGCAGGCGAAGTTGCCCGATGGGTTGATGGTGCTGTTTCGGTTTTACGACCCGCGCGTGTTCAATACGTTTATTCGCGCGGCCCAGCCTGATGAGCGCACGGCCTGGTTCGACGGCGTGCTGCAATACGCAGTCGAGGGTCAGGACGGCGCCGCCACGCATCAATATCGGCTCGATTCGGGGAGATTGCTTGATGGCAACCGTATCATCGGCTGATCCAGCCCAACCCGTAAAT
>JAYTHT010000627.1:0-2449 GCA_043732365.1 Novosphingobium sp.
CAACTGTAAGAGTTGAGTTTAATGCCGCGGCAAATGAGGAATTCTTGATTCACCCCGACTGCGGCTCATCCATTGCGCCTGCCCGACCGGCTGCAATGCTCATCTATTGGAAATTGGGTTGTCGGCACCGGACAATTGGCGCGCCAGGGTCCAGACCTGATGACGAATGTCGGGCACAGCGATGATCTCCCACACGATACCTTTGGTCAGCGGGCCAACCGCGTGGATGCTTGACGCCGCGCCGCCACGCTGATCGCAAACGCGCCATTTCGGATCGACATCAAGCCCCAACTGTTGCGGGTCGGGCCGGATCGTGCCGCGCGCAAACAGCGCCTGAAGCAGCGGATCGCGGCTTTTGCGAATATCGCCCTCGGGTCCGATGCAGTTGAGCACGCGCGCCGATTCAAACCGGGCGATCGTGTTGCTGCCGCGTGGGCGCCAGCGAACTGTGGCCAGCCCGTCATGCGCTTGCACTTCCAGCAGGCGTCCCGCGGCGAACATGACCCGTCCTTCCTGGTGCATCGCCTGGATCCGGAGGGCGATTTGCGGGGCAAGGCGATGGCGATGCACGTCCCACCATGGGCGCAAATGGCGCAGAAAACTGGCCTGCGCAGCAATGGGATGCGCGCGCCACAACGTCTGGGTGTGTGGGCGAAGTTCATCGATCGCCACACGCCAGCCGACACGATCGGCCCGCGCCCGAACTGCACGGATCAGCGCTGTCCCGCGCTCTGCCGGCGCCGGGGCGGGTTTGACTATGGGACCTGCCTCCAAGTGGCTGCGTGCCACCAGCCCGCGCCGAGACAGCGCGACAATCCGTCCGCGATGCCCTGCCTTGTCGAGCGAGGCGGTCAGGTCGATGGCGTTAAGCCCGGTTCCGACCAGCAGCAGGGGTGCGTCCGGATCCAGTTCTTTCAGCGCTTCAGTATGCCAGGGATCGGCCCACGCCAGCAGCGTGGGCAAGTCGCCAACGACCGGTGGCAGAAAAGGCGTGCAGTGCCCCAGTGCGAGCACGCCTGCGCGTCCCGGCACACGCATCCCACTGGCGAGCACGGCCTCGACGCCCTGCGATGTCGCAAGCAGATCGACCACAGCGTGCGCGTTGATTGTCAATTGGTTACGCGCTGATCCGAGGCTATTGATCAGCAATTCACGCAAGTAATGCCCATAGGCGAGGCACGGAACAAACCGATTGGCCTGATCCTCGCTTGAGAAACCCATCCAGCGCAGAAAATGCGCGGGGTCGTCTGGAAATGCGCTCATGTTTGATGCGCGCACGTTGAGCAGGTGTTCGGGGCGCCGCGTGCCAAAGGCCAGCCCTTTTGCCAGTGCGGCCTCGTCACGCTCGAACAGCACGACCGGAACTCCCAGCCGGGTCAGATTGATCGCCAACAATGTACCGCTGAAACCGCCCCCGACTATCAGAACGGGCAGGACTGGCAGAACGGGCAGGACTGGCAGAACGGGCTATCCGGCGTCGTCATCTGGCACACTCATTTCACGCAAAACCCCTGAAGCCGGAAAGGGCAGGCCGCTTGCCTAACTCGCCCCCTCAACGAGCGCAGTGACGCGCCAGGTTTTACGCCATGGGGAAATCATGAACCGATCCACGCACCTCCTTGCCCTGTTGGCAGGCACCGGGTGCAACCTTGCCAACAAGTTCTATTTCACTTCGCTGACCGCGATCGGCGCCGCGCTTAAGGCCGGTTCTTACGCGGGCACCACTTTGCTGGAGGGGGCACAGAATCCGCCGCGCACGATCTTCCTGTAAGCGGGCGCCAGTTTCTGAGGTGGTGTCAGAGCAAAATTCGCGCCGGGCAGGGGGCGGATAAATTGGCATGATAAGCCAACCAGCCAACCCCTTTTTGCTACTTCAACATGCCGACAAGCTGACCCGGCATGTAGTCTTACCGATCTTTTCCACGATGCCCGTCCTCTCCGGATCCGCGCCGCCCCGCCCGAATGGCACGCAGCGTGGTGTGAAAGCGTGCGGGTGCCCCGCTTCGGTTGGGGATGGCGACGCGCTGGGACAGGTAGATGCCATTGCGGCCAGAGCAGAGATAGGCCACAAAGCACGCAACCGCGATGGGCACGGCATATGGTCCGCCGAACAGCTCAACGCCCATGATCGTGCAGGCCAGCGGTGTATTCGCTGCGCCCGCGAACACCGCCACAAAACCCAGCGCGGCGCACAAGTCGGCCGGAATGCCCAGTATACCCGACAGCGCATTGCCGAGTGCGGCGCCGATGAAGAACAGCGGAGTGACTTCGCCGCCTTTGAAACCGGTGCCGAGCGTGACCACGGTGAACAGCATTTTCAGCGCCCAGCTCCAGTGATCGACGGTGGAGCCGAAAAAGCCGGCAATGGTCGGGTCGCCGGGAATGGCGCTCCACACGCCAAGGCCCAGATAGGCGCGGGTTCCGACCAGATAAGTGAGCGCGATGATCG
>JAYTHT010000628.1:0-2440 GCA_043732365.1 Novosphingobium sp.
CGTCGTTGTGGCACGCACAACCGGGCGGGGTGGACAATCGGGCACCATCGGGCCCCTTGATCGTCGGTCGGAATTGGTGGAAAGGCTTTGGCCATGATCCTCGTCATCGACAACTACGACAGCTTCACCTGGAACCTGGTCCATTACCTGATGGAATTGGGCGCAGAAGTGGACGTCGTGCGCAATGATGCGCTGAGCGTGGCACAAGCGGTGGCATCGGGCGCGACCGGGTTTCTGATTTCGCCGGGGCCATGCACGCCCAATGAGGCGGGGATCAGCCTCGATCTGGTTGGCGCGGCCTTTGACGCGGGCCTGCCATTGCTGGGCGTATGTCTGGGCCATCAAGCGATCGGGCAGTATTTTGGCGGTCAGGTCGTGCGTGGCGGGCTGATGCATGGCAAGACCAGCCAGGTCACGCATGACGGCAGCGGCGTGTTCGCAGGCGTGCCCTCGCCCGTCACCGCAACGCGCTATCATTCGTTGATTGTCAAAGACATCCCGGACGTGCTGGCAGTCAATGCGACATCGGACGACGGACATGTGATGGGATTTCGCCATCTGACAAAGCCCATTCACGGTGTGCAGTTTCACCCCGAATCGATCGCGACCCAGCACGGCCATGCGATGATCGCCAATTTCCTGACCATTTGCGGCATGACCCCGCGCGCGCTACCCAAACTTGGGCCCGAACCTGGGCCCGAACACGCCGCCGCATGACGGCATTACCCGATGTCTATGCCACGCTGCGCGAGGATGAGGCCGAACACACTTTTGCCGCGATCCTCGACGGGCTGGTGCCCGACGAAGCGATTGCGCAATACCTGATCGCGCTATCCGACCGCGGCGAAACCGCCGCCGAAATTGCCGGCGCGGCGCGGGCGATGCGCGCGCGGATGATTCCGATCACCGCGCCTGTTGATGCGATCGACGTGTGCGGCACCGGCGGCGATGGGTATCACACCCTGAATGTTTCCACAGCGGTCAGCCTGGTCGTGGCGGCCTGCGGCGTGCCGGTGGCCAAGCACGGCAACCGTGCAGCCAGTTCCAAAGCGGGCGCCGCCGACACGCTGGAGGCGCTGGGTCTCAATCTCGATCGCGCAGCACTGACCGCCGAGGCGACGCTGCACGATCTGGGTATCTGTTTCCTGTTTGCGGCACAGCATCACCCGGCGATGGGCCGGATCATGCCGATCCGCCGTGCGATCGGCCAGCGTACGATTTTCAATCTGATTGGCCCGCTCGCCAATCCCGCCGGGGTGACGCGGCAATTGGTCGGGATCGCCCGGCCCGCCTACGTGCCGATCTATGGCGACGCATTGCGGCGGCTGGGCACAGACCGCGCCTTTGTCGTATCGGGTGACGAAGGGCTCGACGAATTGAGCCTGGCAGGCGGCAACGAGATTGCCGATGTCACCCGCGATGCCGTACGCATGCAACGCATTGCCCCTGGCGATGCTGGCCTGCCGGTTACGCCGGTCGATGCGATCCGGGGTGGCGATGCGACGCACAATGCCGCTGCGCTGCGCGCGCTGTTGCTCGGTCAGACCGGGGCCTATCGCGACGCTGTGCTGTTCAACGCCGCCGCTGCGCTGATGATCGCGGGCGAAGTCAGCGACTGGCCCGCCGGAATCGAAGAAGCAGCCGAAGCGATCGACAAGGGCCTGGCCAAAACGCTGCTCGATTGCTGGATCGCGACCCTTGCCTGATGGACCTGCCATGACCGACAAACTTGCCGAAATCTGCGCGACCAAGCGCGACGAAGTCACCGCGCGCAAAGCCGCAACCAGCCTGGCCACTTTGGCCGAACGCGCCCGTAGCCAAAGCGCGCCGCGCGGGTTCGAGGCGGCATTGCGCACACGCGCCGCGACCGGTTTCGCGTTGATCGCCGAAATCAAGCAAGCCAGCCCGTCAAAGGGCCTGATCCGCGCCGACTTTCACCCCGCAGACCATGCCCGCGCCTATCAGGCGGGCGGCGCGGCATGCCTGTCGGTGCTGACCGATGCGCCGTATTTTCAGGGGCACGAGGATGACCTGATCGCCGCGCGCGCAGCATGCGATTTGCCGGTGATCCGCAAGGATTTCATGATCGACCCGTGGCAGTGTGCCGAGGCGCGCGCGATCGGCGCCGACGCGATCCTGATCATCGTCGCCGCGCTGGATGACGCGCAAATGGCCGAAATCGAAGCCGCCGCGCGCGAGCATCAGATGGACGTGCTGGTCGAAGTGCACAACGAGGCCGAAATGGAACGCGCGCACCAGTTGCAATCGCGCCTGATCGGCATCAACAACCGTGACCTCAAACGCTTTGTCACAGACCTGGCGATAACCGAACGCCTTGCCCCACTGGCCCCCCCGGGCGCGTTGGTCGTCGGCGAAAGCGGCATAAATACCCATGCCGACTGTCAGCGCCTGGCTGAACACGGCGTCCACACATTCCTTG
>JAYTHT010000629.1:0-2429 GCA_043732365.1 Novosphingobium sp.
TGGTCGAGGCATTGCGCGCGCGGGGATACCAGGTCGAACAGGTGCAACTGGGCTGACTGTCCGGCCCGAAACTCGCTCTCACGAGGCTCGGGTCAGGGACTGCCGGTTTACATCTTTGCGGCGGCTTGTCCTGCGACGGGACAGTCGCCGGGCGTTTCTAAAAAAGCGTCGAAATAAGCCGATCAGGCCTTGTCCATCGCGGGCGAATCATGGTTAATGTCCTTTAAACGCACCGAAGTTTGCGACACAATCGCAGGCGTCAGTACAGGTCGGCACTCCGGCCACAGCAAAGGACATCGCCGTCTCGTGAGCGCCCCGGTTCGCTTTCCCCGCTTTTTTGTCACCAGTCCTGGTCCGTGCCCGTATTTGCCGGGCCGGACCGAGCGCAAGGTGTTCACCGAGCTGAAGGGCGACAATTCGGACGAGCTGAACGATGCGCTCAGCCGGATCGGATTTCGTCGCAGCCAGACCGTCGCCTATCGGCCCAGTTGCCTGGGATGCACCGCGTGTGTGTCGGTGCGCGTCGCGGCGCGTGAATTTCAGCCTTCGACCAGCCAGCGACGCACGATCAAACAAAATGCCGACTTGATCGTTTCGATGTGCAAACCATGGTCAACCCCGGAACAATTTGATCTGTTGCAGGCTTATTTGTCCGTGCGCCATCCCGGCGGCGGCATGGCGGCGATGGATGAGGTCGACTTTGCCGACATGGTGGAACATACACCGGTTAGAAGCTATGTCGTCGAATACCGGGAGCCCAATCCAGATGGTTCCCCCGGACGATTGGTCGGGGCGTGCCTGACCGATCATCAGGGGGATGGGCTGTCGATGGTTTACAGTTTTTACGATCCTCATCACTCCACGCGGACCGGGCTTGGCACGTTCATCATTCTCGATCACATCCGCCATGCGCACGACATTGGCCTGGCTTATGTCTATCTCGGCTATTGGGTCGAGGGATCGGCCTGCATGCAATACAAAGTGCGATTCCGGCCGCTGGAACGGCTGGGCCGCGACGGATGGGAACGGTTTGACCCCGATGATCAGGCCACCGCGATCGATCGTCTGGCCGCTGGCGCGCGGATCGAAGCGCCATTTGGCGCCGACAATTTGGGCAAAGACGGCATCAGTATCACGGCTTGCCAACACGCCTGACGGTTTTGCGAGTCGCGGTCCGATCTTTGCCGCGCTGATTGCCGCACTGTTGAATCCGACCTTTGCGCGGGCCCAGACCCCGGCCCAGACCCCGGCCCTGGCTGAGCCCGGTACGCATGCCCCGCCCAAAGCGCAGCAGACCGATCCCGCGCTCAGCGCGCTGATCCCCGATTCTGCGGTCGCCGATCCCCAGCATTGGGCGCTTGACACCGATGCCGCGCATCAGGCGCCCGATCCGGCCATCCTACCCGATGTGACCGCGCTGGACAGCGGGACCACGCCGGTTGCCACAATTTCCGGGCTTACTCCTGGGCTGGAACCCGCGCTGACGCCCGGGCTGACGATCGCCTGGCCCGACAGTTTTGACGTGCCGCCGGTTGAATTGTTGACCCCCGATCCGGATATCGCCGATGTCGCCACGGTCGCGCGCGATGCGGGCGCTGCGCTCGACGTGGCGATGCCGCGCGGTGGCTGGCGCGGGCCGCTGGGTGTCGATGCCGAGGTGCGCCATGTCGGAACCGGGATCGATCTGGTGTTCCCGCACGGGACCATCTTGCCCGAAATGGAGGACCTCACCGACCGGTTCGAGAGTCTGTCATCGCTGCGCACGCTGGGCAAAAACGGCGAAAATCTGGCGCAGATGACCCGGCGCGCGCACGACGATGTCGACGTGCTGGTCCAGATCCTGCGGCTGTATGGGTATTATGACGCCGAAGTCAGCCAGAACCTGATCGGCCTTTCGGCGGGGTCTGACGTGGTACAATCCGCCCCTGCGACCACCACGAAAACGACTGCCACCGCCGCGATTACCGTGCGGTTCGAAATCGTGCCCGGCACGCGGTATCCGCTGGCCGCGATCACTTTGGGCGATATCGCGCGCAGCCCCGATCAGGCCGTGTTGCTGACCGCGTTGGCGCTCAAGACCGGCGACCCGGCCAACACCGAAACGATCCTGGCCGCACGCGACCGCCTGATCGATCAATTGGGGCATATCGGTTATGCTTTTAACAAAGTCGGCGATCCCGCGCTGAGCGTCGATCATGCCACTGTGACTGCCGATCTCGACTTGCCGGTGAACAGCGGCGGCAAATATGTGTTTGGGCAAGTGACCACTTCGCTGCCCAGGTTCCTGAATGCGCGGCATTTGCAACGCATTGCGCGGTTCCGCCCGGGCAAGATCTATGATCGCCGGCTGATCGACGATTTCCGCCAGTCATTGCTGTCAACCGGGATCGTTGGCGGGGTCAAGATCGCCCCGCGCGAAACCGTTGCGC
>JAYTHT010000630.1:0-8216 GCA_043732365.1 Novosphingobium sp.
GACCATATGGCAGACGCGGATGCATTGTTCCGCGATGGCGATCTCGCCGGGGCTCGTGCTGTCTTGGTAGAGATCGTGAAATCGCGGCCATCGGACCAGCAGGCCCGCATGTTCCTGTTTCAATTGCTCGGTATTGCCGGTGAATGGGTCAAGGCGCGCAACCAGTTGCAGGCATTGTCCCAATTGTCGCCAGCCGCACAAATGCTGGGAGTGACATACAACCAGGTCATCGATGCCGAGGAAGAGCGCGCCGCGGTCTTTGCGGGCAAACGCGACATGGTGCTGCTTAGCGGTGCGGGCACCTGGGCCGATGGGCTCGCCCGTGCGGTGTCATTGCGCGCATGCGGAGATGTGTCCGGCGCAGACGCGGCGCGCGACGCGGCATTCGACGCCGCGCCAGACACGGGTGGTCAGCTCGACGGGCAGACATTCGAATGGCTGGCCGATAGTGACAGCCGGTTCGGGCCCAGTGTCGAGGCCATTGTGGGCGGAAAATACGGCTTGATCCCGTTTGACCAGATCAGCGCGATCACGTCACCCGGCCCCAAGGATTTGCGCGATACCATCTGGTACCCGGTTGAAATCGCATTTCGCAGCGGACAGTCGGGTGCGGCGTTTCTGCTCGCGCGCTACCCGGGCAGCGAAACCATGACCGGAACCCCAGAACAGCTGGGCCGGGCAACATCGTGGGTCGATCACGATTGGGGTCAGGGCGGGGCGGGGCAGCATGAATGGACGCTATCTGATGAAACGGATCGCGGGCTGCTCGATTTGCGTCACCTCGCGTTCGATTGATGGCCAGTCCCCAGAACCGCAGCCGGCTGAACCCGACAATCTTTGACAAACTGGTCGCGGACAATGAAATTTCGGGGATGCGCGGTGCAGAGCTGGATCGGCTGGACGAAGATCGCCGGTCATTGAGCCAGTTTTCGATATCACGGATCGAACAGTTCAACGAGGCATCGCTGCGCGCAACAGTGCGCCGTGAATTGGCGTGGCTGCTCAACACGACCAACCTCGATGCCGCGGTCGATTTGTCGGCCTATCCCCAGGTCCAATCGAGCGTGCTCAATTATGGCGTGCCCGATCTGGCGGGCAAGTCGATCACGCGGCGCGTGCTGTTGCAGCGTGCCCGCGAAATCCGCAAGGCGATCCGCCAGTTTGAGCCTAGGTTTGACGAGGCAACGCTGCGGGTCGACGTGTCCGAACGGGTTGAGCGGGACAATGCGATCACCTTTGTCATCAACGGCGACATCCGCTCTGCGGTCCGCGCGATCCCGGTCAAATTCCGCACCGATGTTGAATCGGATACTGCGGCCGTGACTGTGCGGGAATAAGTCGATGGACCCGCGGTTCTTAAGATTTTACAACGAAGAGCTCGCATATCTGCTTGAAAGTGCTCGCGAATTTGGCGAAGAGCACGAAGCGGCTGCATCGCGCCTTGGGCTGAAAACCCCAACCGATCCCGATCCTTATGTCGAACGGCTGTTGGAAGGCGTCGCTTTTTTGGGCGCGCGCGTCCAGATCAAGCTGGCCGACCAATACCCCGAATTCACGCAGCATCTGCTGTCTGCGATCCAGCCGCATTACCTGGCGCCGATGCCGTCGATTTGCGTCGCCGGATTTGAACCAAAGGAAAACGACCCGCTGCTGGCCGAAGGGTACGTTGTGCCGCGCGGCACGCAATTGACCGCGCTGGCCAGCGACCACGGCAATGCTCCGGTTATTTTCACCACCGGCCATGCGGTGTCGCTGTATCCGATCCGCATCAGCGAGGTGGAATTCCTCGGTTCGCGCGCAGCAGTGGCCAGTTTTGGGGCGGCCGCTAGTGGCCGCGATGGCGCTATTCGCGCCGAATGCGGTATCCGCCTGCGGTTTGAAGCAACCGGCGCCATCCCGCTGGAAAAAATCAAGATTTCGCACCTGGACGTATATCTTGACGGCTCGGAAGTTGTGCCGGGTGAACTCTATCGCCAGATCATCGGGGAAACAGCGGCGGTCCTGGCAAAACCGGCCAAGTCGACATCGGCAACCCCGGTGGTCTTGCCATTGCCCGAACAAGTGGGTTTTGACGATGACGAGGCGCTGTTGCCTGCGGAACAGCGCTCGTTTCGCGGATACCGCCTGCTGGCCGAGTTTTTTGCGTGCCCCGAACGGTTTTTGTCGGTGCGGCTGCGTGGCCTGGATCGCGCCTTTGCCGCCGCGCAGGGCGGCCCATGCGACATCGTCCTGCTGTTTTCGCGGGCCGCGCCGTCGCTGGGCGGCGTGTTGACGCCTGCCAATTTCCGTTTGTTTGCAACACCGGCGATCAACTTGTTTGAAAAACAATTGGGCCGGGTCGCGGTCAGCGCGACCGATCACGAATTTCACGTGGTGCCCGATCGCACACGGCCGCTCGACTTTGAAGTGTATCGTATCCAATCGATCGAGGCGATGGTGCGCGAAGAATCGCATCCACGCCCGGTTGCGCCGCTCTATGCGCTGGGTGCGCTGATGTATGACTGGCGAGAGGCGCTGTTTTATGTGCCCCGGCTGACGATGCGGCGGCTGTCGACAAAGGCGCAGCGGTTGCAGCGGCGCGGCGACTATATCGGCACCGAAACGTTTATCGCGTTGTCGGCGCCGGGCAATCCCGACCGGATCAACGACATCCGCGAACTGGCAATCAAGGCGCTCGTGACCAATCGCGACCTTGCCAGCGAGCTCAGTTTCCGGGGCTCCGAGCATTTTTCGGTGCCAGGCGGTCCGGTGCGTGCGGTGTCGGTGCTGCGCAGCCCGTCGCGCCCGCGCCCGCCGCAGGGCCTGACCGACGCGGCGTGGCGGGTGATTGCGCATCTGACGCCCAATTACGCGACTTTGGCCAGCGAACACGGCAATGATCCGTCGATGCTGCGTGATCACCTGACGCTGTATGGGCGGCAGGACGATGCGGCGATGCGGCGACAGATCGATGGAATCATGGGGGTCAGTTCGCGGTCAGTGGTGCGGCGTATCCCTGGGCGTGGGCAAATGGCCGTTGCGCGGGGCAGCCGGATCACGCTGACGCTGGACGACGGATCATATCACAATTCGCGGCTGTTTCTGTTTGCCGCGGTGGTCGAACGGTTTCTGGCCGAATTTGCATCGATCAACAGCTTTACAGAAACGATCGTGGAAACACCGGGGGAAGGGGTGGTGATGAAATGGCCGGCAAGGATCGGACGAAAGCCCACGATCTGATCGACTGGACGGCGCTGGCGGCACAACTGCCCAGTTCCGGACTGTTCGCGGTGCTGCGCTATGCAGAGGCCCGGGCGCCGCATTTGCCGCGCATCGGTCGTGCCAAACGCCCCGAACAGAGCATCGTCGATCTGGCGCAAGAGCCATCGATGGGCTTTGCCGACCGCACATTGTCGCAGATCGAGCACCGCTATGGCCGCCCGCAATTGCGCGGGTATTGGCTGGGCCTGACCGGGCCGATGGGGCCGCTGCCGTCGCACCTGACCGAATTTGCGTTTATCGAGCGCCGCTATGCCAAAAGCCGGCCGTTTGGAGACTGGCTCGATGTGATCGCCGGGCGGATGTTGCAGATGTTTTACCGGGCGTGGGCCGATGCGCAGCCGGCGGCGCACGCTGACCGTGCAGGTGACGATCTATTTTCCGACTGGATCGCCGCGCTGTCGGGTGCGATGGAAGGTGCGCACGAAACCAGCGCATTTGGCCCCCGCGCGCGCGCGCATTACGCCGCCGTATTTGCCGGGTCGCGCAGCGCGATCGCCATCCAGGATGCACTGAGCGATCTGTTGAACCAGGCCGTCCGCGTCGAGGAATATGTCGCCAAATGGCGCGAATTCGAACCGGAGGACCGCACCCGCCTGGGCCATTCGTTCGCCACGCTGGGCAGCGATGCGGTGCTCGGCGGCAAAGTTTATAGCGCATCGGATGCGTTTCGCGTGGTCGTGCGGGCTGGGGACTGGCGCAGTTACCAGACGATGCTACCCGGTGGCACACGGTTTGGTGTCGCTGCCGAAGCGATCGACGCGTTTCGGCCGACGCATCTGGAATGGGATTTGTGCGTCGAGATCGCCGACCGTGATGCGCCGCCCGCCAGGCTGGATGGCAAATCCCGGCTGGGCTGGTCGAGCTGGGTCAAACGCGCGCCTCGTGATCAAAAACCCAAATTGTCCGGCCTAATCCGCGCCGATGCGCATTTGCGAAAATCCAGCCTGAACCAAAGGACCCCCGCAGCATGACTGAAATCAGCCGTAGCGCCCTGTTTGGGCGTCTGAACCCCACCGCCTTGAAATCGATTGAAACGGCCACCGGTTTTTGCAAAATGCGCGGCAATCCGTATGTCGAACTGGTCCATTGGGTGCACGTCCTGATCCAGGATACGCAAAACGATGTGGCATCGATCCGCACGGCATTCGGGCTGGATGACACTGCCCTGGCGCGCAGTGTTGTCACCGCGCTCGATATGTTGCCGCGCGGCGCCACCGCGATTTCGGATTTTTCACCGCAAATCGAAGAAGCGATTGAAAAGGGATGGCTTTATGCATCGCTCCAGTTCGGCGCAGGCCGCGTGCGGACCGGGCACTTGCTGTTCGGCATGTTGAAAACCGCGACGCTGCGCAATGCGTTGTTTGCGATCAGCGGCGAATTTCGCAAAGTTCAGGTGGAAAAGCTGGGTGCCGAATTCGAAGGAATTTGCGCCCAAAGCCATGAAACCACGCAACACGATCTGGGCCCTGCGGGCAGCGGCGCGGCAGGCGATGCCGATGGTGGGCCGGTAGGCGAGGGTGAGGCGCTGGCACGGTTTTCGATCGACCTGACGCAGCAGGCGCGCGACGGCAAGATCGACCAGATCATCGGTCGTGATGCCGAAATCCGCCAGGTCATCGACATCCTGTTGCGCCGCCGGCAGAACAATCCGATCCTGGTGGGCGAGGCGGGCGTAGGCAAAACCGCGGTGGTCGAAGGGTTTGCCAAACGCATTGTCGATGGTGATGTGCCGCCAGTGCTGCGCAATGTGACGCTGCGCTCGCTCGATATCGGGCTGATGCAGGCCGGCGCCAGCATGAAGGGCGAATTCGAAAAACGGTTGCGGGCGGTGATCGACGAAGTCGAGGCCAGCACGACGCCAATCATCCTGTTTATCGATGAAGCGCACACGTTGATCGGTGCGGGCGGAACGGCGGGCACAGGCGACGCCGCCAATCTGTTGAAACCGGCGCTGGCACGCGGGCGTTTGCGCACTTTGGCGGCCACGACATATGCCGAATATCGCCAGTATTTTGAAAAGGACCCGGCATTGACCCGCCGGTTTCAAACGGTCGATGTGGGCGAACCCGAAACGAACAAGGCCATCGCGATGATCCGATCGATCGCGCCGATGATGGAGCGCCACCACGAAGTCGTCGTGCTGGATGAAGCGGTCGAGGCGGCGGTCAAGCTGTCGCAACGTTATGTGCCGGCGCGCCAGTTGCCCGACAAAGCGGTCAGCCTGCTGGACACAGCCGCCGCCCGCGTCGCGGTGTCGCAACATGCCACGCCCGCGCAAGTCGAGGATCGGCGCCGCACCCTGCAACTGTTGCAAGTCGAACGCGAAGTCGTCGTGCGCGAGGCGAGCGGCCAATACACCACGGGCGACCGTCTGCCCAAACTGGATGAAGACATCACCGAGGCGGAGGTGGCCGTAACCGACATTACCGCCAAATGGGACGCGGAAAAAATCGCGCTGACCGGGGTCGTGGCCGCGCGCGACGCCTTGACCGAGGCGCGCACCGCTGCCGATGGCGGCGATGTGCCCGATGAGGTGTCGCTCAAAACGGCGCTGTCCGATGCCATTGCGCAAATGCGGCATGTGCAGGGCGATGACCCGATGGTGTTTGCCGTGGTCGATCAGGACGCGGTGGCGGCGGTGGTCGGCGATTGGACGGGCATCCCGATGGGCCGCATGGTCAAGAACGAGATCGAAAGCGTCCTGACCATTGCCGACCAGTTGAAAGCGCGCGTAATCGGTCAGGACCATGCGATGGAGGCGATCGCCAAGCGCATCCAGACCAGCCGGGCCAAACTCGACAATCCCAACAAGCCGGTCGGCGTGTTCATGCTGTGCGGCCCATCGGGCGTGGGCAAGACCGAAACCGCGATGGTGCTGTCCGAATTGCTGTTTTCGGGCGAGGACAGCCTGATCATCATCAATATGAGCGAATTCCAGGAAGCGCATACCGTGTCCACGCTGAAAGGCGCGCCCGCAGGCTATGTTGGCTATGGTCAGGGTGGCGTGCTGACCGAGGCGGTGCGGCGCAGACCCTATTCGGTGGTGCTGCTCGATGAAATGGAAAAGGCGCACCCCGATGTCCACGAGATGTTTTTCCAGGTGTTCGACAAAGGGTTCATGAACGATGCCGAAGGCCGCTACATCGATTTCAAGAATACGCTGATCCTGCTGACCAGCAATGTCGGCACCGAGATGATCATCACGATGAGCGAGGACGAGGAAATGAAGCCGGATTCAGAAGCGCTCGCCACCGCGTTGCGGCCTGAATTGCTCAAAGTGTTTCCGCCGGCGCTACTCGGCCGTCTGATCGTGCAGCCGTATTATCCGCTGTCGCCCGACATGCTGAAAGGCATTGTGCGCATTCAGTTGAACCGTATTGTCAAACGTATCAAGGACAGCCATGCGATCGTGTTTACCTATGGCGAAGACGTGGTCGACCTGATCGTTTCGCGGTGTAACGAAGTGGCCAGTGGCGGCCGCCTGATCGACAATATCCTGACCAATTCGATGTTGCCGGACTTGTCGATCGAATTGCTCAATCGTCAGATGAATGGCGAAGAGGTCAAGGAAATCGGCGTAAAAGTCGAAGCAGACGGATTCGTCTATAGCTTTATTTGATAGCTATTACGGGGATCATGTATGACTTGGATATATCATCAAAAGACTGGCCATATGTATCACGACCATTACTTTATTGGCACGGGTTATTCGGGGTTTGGTCCCGGTCTGAACAATCCCCACTATGAGGGGGCTCATCATATCGGCGTCATTCCACGCGGGCGATATCGTATCAAGCCGATCGCCGAAAGGAATCTCGGCGGGAATGACGTCATGGTGCTGACGTCGGTTTTACCCAAGCAACACGATAATTTTGATTGCTTTATTCGTGGGGACAATTCGATGCACAACGGAGCGCAGGCGATCATTCTGGACCATAAAATTCGCAAGGAAATTGCCGCAAGCCACGATTGCGCTTTGCAGGTCATTCCATGAAAGCTGCGCAGGCGGGATGAGGGCTTTTTACCCTATATTGACCTGTCGCAGATAATGTGGCCGCGATGAAGGAATTTCAGACATTCGCATGCGGCGAAGAGCTTTCGGCTTTTGCCGCGCTACACGACCCCACAGGTATCGTGGCCACGTCCGGTGGATTGCTCGACCGGGCGCATTTTTTCGCTCTGCTAGGGGTGGCGATCAGTGTGGCCGAGCCCGGCTCTGCACCGACCTTGATGCTGATTGCGCTGAACTGGACCAATGCGGCCGGCTTTGATGCTGCACCAGATCAGCAGGTTGTGTTCGCCAACGCTGCGGCCAGCGGTGTTGCCGAAGTGTTGGGCAGCGGCGGCTTTGTCGGGGTGCTGCGGGGCGGGCGACTGGCGGTGCTGATGGCAAGCGACGGTCGCGAAACCGAATTGGGCGCGGCGGTGATGGAATGCCTGGCGCGGCCTATCACGTGCGATGGGGTCACGGCGATCGTAGGCGCGGTCATCGGCGCTGCTCGCTGGGGAACGGACGGGGCGACGGCGGAGGAACTGTTTGTTGCCGCAGATCGCCGCATTCACGCGGCGGGGTGGCAACCGGTCAGCCTGCCGAAAAATGGCGCTGGCGTCAGGTTCGTCAAAGGCTGAATGCGAAAATCGCGAAAGAGCGGGTTTCGGGTCAGACACTCACATCGCCCTTGCAGGCGAAGTTAACAAGGGTATAAAGCTCTGCGAAGACGGGGCGAGCTGCAAAATATGCCGTATATTGCATATAACTATCTCAATAATCCTGCTGCACCGCAAGAAAACTGGGTTTGTTCGCCGGAATCCGGTCTGGGACCGTATAAGTCACCCGACAAGCCGCCCATCGATAGCCGGGCTTATCCGAATTACTGTGGCCAATGCGTTTCGTTTGCGAAAACGGTTTGTCCGACGCTTCCCCCGACAAAGGCTTGGAAACAGGGGGCCGCGGT
>JAYTHT010000631.1:0-8210 GCA_043732365.1 Novosphingobium sp.
ACCCAGACCAGCCCTTCCTCGTCCGAAATGCGAAACTGCGTGTCGATCGGCGCGCCTTCGAGATTGGCGGTGATGCGCCCCTGCCCGATCCCTTCGGCAACCGAGGTGCCCTCCGATTTCAATTCGCCAGTCGCGTAATAGCTATACAGCGCAGCGCCGTGGGGGTCGGTCAGCGCGATCGTGACGGTGTCGTCGAACGCCTTGAGGCCCAGGCCGACGCCCGCGACCGTTCCGCCAGTCCCTGCCGCACACGTAAAACCATCGATCCGCCCGTCCATCTGTGCCCATATTTCGGGCGCGGTGCTTTCGATATGGGCGCGGCGGTTGGCGATGTTGTCGAACTGGTTCGCCCAGATCGCGCCCTCGGTCTCTTCGGCAATGCGCCGGCTGGTATGGACAAAATGTCCCGGATTCGAAAACGGCGCGGCGGGCACCAGCACCAGTTCAGCGCGCAGAGCGCGCAACGTGTCCATTTTCTCGCGCGACTGGGTTTCGGGCATCACGATCACAGTGCGATAGCCCAGTGCATTGGCGACCAGCGCCAACCCGATCCCGGTGTTGCCCGCCGTGCCCTCGACAATCGTCCCGCCCGGCAGCAGCGTGCCGCGCGCCTCTGCATCGCGCACGATCCACAGCGCGGCGCGGTCCTTGACCGATGCGCCCGGGTTGGTGAATTCGCATTTGCCGTAAATCTCCGCCCCGGCAGCATCACTCGGTCCTTTGAGGCGGACCAGCGGCGTGTTGCCGATGAGCGAAAGCGTGTCGTGGAGCGCAAGGGTCAGGGTCATGTTTGATCAGGTAGGAAAGACGCAGCCCAACGGCAATGCAAAAAGCGTGGTCCGCATGATAGTGTGTCTATTCGCGCGCCGCACGCAATGCGGCGCCCGCAGCAAACGGCGCAATCGCGACCGCAACCAGACTGGCCGCCGCCAGCAAAGCCAGCCCATCCTCACCACCAGGTTGCAACGACCCGGCGCCAAAGATCAACAGCGGCACGGCCAGCGGGATCAGCAACAGGCCGCCCAATGCCGCCCCGGCGCGCAAGCCAGCGGTAATCGCCGCAATCGTCACGCCAATCGCGGCCAACCCGGGCGTCCCGGCCAGCAGTCCGATTTCCAGCCGCAGCAATTGCCCGCCATCCAATGACAGCCAGCCCGCCGCAATCGGCGTTGCCGCCATCAACGGCAGCCCGAAACACAACCAGTGCGCCACAATCCGCACCAGCATGACCGCCTCTTCGGACAGCCCCCGCAGCGCCCACTGATCGAAAACGCCGGTCTCCACATCAGGCTCGACCAGCCGGTCGAGCGGCAGGATCGCCGCCAGCAGCGCCGCCACCCAGATCACGCCCGCCCCGGTCCGCGCCAGCAGCCGCACATCGGGGCCAACCGCAAAGGGATACAACATCGCCACCGCCAGAAAGAACAGCAGCGGTAGCATTGCCCCGCCGCGCCCGCGCGACCCGCCCAGCAGCAAGGCGCAATCCCGGCGGAAAATCAGCCCCATCTGGCGCAAAGTGCGGCTCATGGCACATGGTCCAACAGTGACAAGCCGACCAGCCCACGCAGATCGAGCGACTGATGCGAGGCGATTACGGCAATTCCGCCGCCCGCGCGATGGGCCTCGATCGCCGCTTGCGCAACATCGGCCCAATGCATGTCGAGACCATTGAGGGGCTCATCCAGCAGCCAGATCGCCGCGCCGCTCGCCGCTACACACGCGAGCGTGGCACGCTTGCGCTGTCCAGTCGACAAATACCGCACCGGCACGTCGGATAAATCGTCGAGCCCGAAATCAGTCCGCATCCTGCCAACGCCATCCAGTCGTCGCCAGAATTCGAGCGCCGCACCCAGTGGCCGATGCGCATCAAGCGCCAGACGTTCATCGGACAGCGCGATCGACCCTGCGTGTATGACCGACCCGGCATAAGCGCGCATCAGTCCCGCCAGAATCCGCAACAAACTCGATTTGCCGATCCCGTTGGGCCCGACCAGATGCAGCGCATCGCCCGCATGCAATTCAAAACCAACCCCGCGCAACAACAGCCGGTCGCCCCGGCGACAGGCGATATCCTCTGCGATCAGATGGCACGGTTGCATCGGCGCAGCCGATAGGCGAAATACCGGGGGCGAACAAGAAGACGCGCACAAAGGAGAGGTCATGGCCATTGCCCAACTGACGCAGACCGAACGCGACGCCGCGCTGACCAGCCTGCCCGACTGGACGCTGGCCGACGACGGCCTGGCGATCAATCGCAAGATCAAGTTCACGGATTTCGCCGAAGCATTCGGTTTCATGACCCGCGTCGCGATCCTGGCCGAAAAAGCCGACCACCATCCCGAATGGTTCAATGTCTATAACCGCGTCGAAATCCGCCTGACCACGCATGACGCAGGCGGCCTGTCGAAACGCGATGTGGCGCTGGCCAAGGCGATCGACGGCTTTGTGTAAAGCGATGGTATGCCGACTCGCAAAACCCGTAAGTGGCCACTGCAACGAAAAGGGCGTCCGGACCAGTGTCCGGACGCCCCTCTCGTGTTTTATCCAGTCCTGAAACAATCAGGCGCTGTAATACATGTCGAATTCGACCGCCGATGGCGTCGTTTCCCAACGCGACACTTCGGGCCATTTCAGTTCGATATAGGCATCGATCTGGTCCTTGGTGAATACGCCGCCTTCCAGCAGGAATTCGTAATCGGCATTCAGGCTGTCGAGCGCTTCGCGCAAACTGGCGCACACGGTCGGAACCATGGTCAGTTCTTCGGGTGGCAGGTCGTACAGGTTCTTGTCCATCGCTTCGCCGGGATGAATCTTGTTGCGGATCCCGTCGAGCCCGGCCATCAGCATCGCCGAATAGCACAAATACGGGTTGGCCATCGCGTCGGGAAAGCGAAATTCCACGCGCTTGGCTTTGGCACCCGCGCCATAGGGGATGCGGCATGATGCCGAACGGTTGCGCGCCGAATACGCGAGCAGCACCGGCGCTTCAAAACCCGGCACCAGCCGCTTGTAGCTGTTGGTGGTCGGGTTGGTGAACGCATTCAGCGCCTTGGCATGTTTGACCACGCCGCCAATGAAATACAGGCACATGTCCGACAGACCGGCATAACCATTGCCGGCAAACAGCGGCTTGCCTTCGGCCCAGATCGACATGTGGGTGTGCATGCCCGATCCGTTGTCGTCCTTGATCGGCTTGGGCATGAACGTCGCCGTTTTGCCATAAGCCTGCGCGACCTGATGGACGACATATTTGTAGATCTGCATGCGGTCGGCGGTTTGGACCAGAGTGCCGAATGTCAGGCCCAGTTCGTGCTGCGCAGCAGCCACTTCGTGGTGATGCTTGTCGCAAGGCAGGCCCATGTCGAGCATGGTGCGGACCATTTCGCCACGGATATCGACCAGGCTGTCGACCGGTGCGACCGGAAAATAGCCACCCTTGACGCGTGGGCGATGGCCCATGTTGCCGGCTTCATACGCGCGGTTGGTGTTGGTCGGCAGTTCGATGTCGTCGATCTTGAAACCATTGCCGTCATAACCGTCGTAAAACCGCACGTCGTCGAACACGAAAAATTCGGCTTCGGGCCCGACATAGATGGTGTCGCCGATGCCGGTCGTTTTCAGATAGGCTTCGGCGCGTTTAGCGGTTGAACGCGGGTCGCGCGAATACAATTCGCCGGTCGCAGGTTCGACGACATCGCAATTGATAATCAGCATCGGCGCGGCCGAAAACGGATCGACCCAAACTTCGTTAAGGTCAGGCTTGAGAATCATGTCCGATTCGTTGATCGCCTTCCAGCCCTCGATCGACGATCCATCGAACATCAGGCCGCTTTCCAGCTCATCTTCGCCCAGGATCGAAGCGACCATCGTCAGATGCTGCCACTTGCCCTTGGGATCGGTAAAACGAAGGTCAACCCATTCGATTTCCTCGTCCGCGATCCGGGCGATAATGTCCTTGGCAGTTGCCATTACTGGTCCTTCTGTTTGCGCCCCTGTCACGGGGAGCGGGATGAGTGAACTGGATAAGTTTGGGATGTTCAACCGGTGCAAAACGTGCGGCGGCCCCCGGTCAAAGGGGCCGCCAGCGCGCGATCAGCCAATTCGCAATTTAAATCGCGTCGTCGTCGCGTTCGCCGGTGCGAATGCGCAGCGCGCTTTCGACAGGAATGACAAAGATCTTGCCATCGCCGATGCGGCCAGTCTGGGCTGCATTGGCAATCGCTTCGACCACGCGGTCGACCAGCGCGTCGGGCACGACGACTTCGAGTTTCACTTTGGGCAGGAAATCCACGACATATTCGGCACCGCGGTACAGTTCGGTATGGCCTTTTTGCCGTCCAAAGCCTTTGGCTTCGGTGACGGTGATGCCGGACGCGCCGACTTCGTGCAGCGCTTCCTTCACTTCGTCCAGTTTGAAGGGCTTGATGATCGCTTCGACCTTCTTCACTCGATCTGACCCCTGATACCTCCGCCGGTCCGGAACCGGCGTTGCCGTTTGCGACACGGCGCGATTCCGCAGAATCGTACCGGCCCAAGTCCTTCGTTCCTAGGCCATCGCCGGGTTTCGCGAAAGCTGCAAAATGCGCTGGTACCGGCAATATTACAAAGGTCGGCGGCCATTTGGCATTACGCAAATTGCGCGAAGCTATGCAAAAACTGCGTAATATTTACGCAAGCACTGCCTAATTATTGGGCACTGGTTATTGGGCAAGCCCGATCACGCGTATGGCGGGAAATGCCGTCCAGTCGGGCTTTGTGTAAAGATCTCACACCCTTGCTCGGTAATCCCGATCGAATGTTCAAACTGCGCCGAAAGCGACCGGTCACGCGTGACCGCCGTCCACCCGTCGTCGAGGATCTTTACCCCCGGCTTGCCCAGGTTGATCATCGGCTCGATTGTGAAAATCATTCCCGCGCGCAATTCGGGCCCGGTGCCGGCGCGCGCGGCATGCACCACTTCGGGGGCGTCATGGAACAGCCGGCCGACACCATGGCCGCAAAAATCACGGACCACGCCATACCGCTGGCGTTCGGCATGCGCCTGAATCGCCGCGCCGACATCGCCCAGCCGTGCGCCAGGACGCACGGCGCCAATGCCGATCATCAGGCATTCATAAGTAACTTCGACCAATCGCCGTGCTTTCAGGGGGACATCGCCGACCAGAAACATCCGACTGGTATCGCCATGCCACCCATCGAGCATTGGCGTGACATCAATGTTGACGATATCGCCATCGCGCAATGTGCGATCCGAAGGAATGCCGTGACACACCACGTGGTTGATCGAAATGCAGCACGAATGGGTATACCCGCGATAGCCCAGCGTGGCGGGCAGCGCGCCGCCGGCCAGCGTCATGTCGCGCACCACCGTATCCAGATCGGCAGTCGACGCGCCCGGCACCGCCAATGGCGCCAGCGCATCGAGGATTTCGGCAGCCAGACGCCCGGCCTTGCGCATGCCGGCAAACCCTGCGGCACCATGCAGCTTTATCGTGCCGTCGCGCGGCTGGAGTTCGGTTTCGTCGGCGATCATATAGTCGGTCATTGTTGTAACATAGCGAGGCTTGGCACCATTGGCGAGAGGGGCCTGCATCACTTTCCGCTCGCATCGGCGGCATTGGTGCGGCAAGACTTCGCCCCATGAACGACAGAACTGTATTGATTCAGCCCGATCGCGGGCAACAGGCCATTGCCATCCACCTGGTCGACAAAGGTGCACTGGCCGCGCTGTTGCGCCCATTGACCGATGGTCAGCGGGCGGTAATCGCCGCGCACAAGTTCGAAGCCGCGCCGGGCGAAGTGGTCATCGTGCCCGATGGCCAGGCCTGGTTTGCACTTGCGGGCATAGATTCAGGCATCGTTCCACGCGGTGCGCTGGGCACGTGGTGCCTGGCACGGCTGGTCGAAGCCCTGCCCGGCGGAACGTACCGCGTGGCCAATCCTGGCTTGCGCATCGGCGCCCCTGAATTGCGCATCGGCGCGGCATTCGTCGGCTGGATCTGCGCGCAGTATCGGTTCGATCGCTACAAGGCGGAAGCCAGTCGCACCGAGCCGCGCGTGCTGTTGACGCACGAGGCTAAAGCGATCGCCCCCGCGCTGGCCGAAGCGGGTGCGATCGGGCTGGTGCGCGATCTGGTCAATACGCCCGCCGAAGACATGGGGCCCGCGCAGCTGGAGCTGGAGGCGCGCGCGCTAGTCAAGGCGTTTGGGGCCAAAGCGTTTGGCGCCGAACTCCACGTCGTGGCGGGCGATACGCTCGAACGCGATTATCCGATGATTCACGCCGTGGGCCGCGCCGCTGCGCGCCATCACGCGCCGCGCCTGATCGAGCTGACCTGGGGCGACCCAAAGCATCCGCGCGTCGCGATCGTTGGCAAAGGGGTGTGTTTTGACAGCGGCGGGCTCGATCTGAAGCCAAGTTCGGGCATGGCGCTGATGAAAAAGGACATGGGCGGCGCGGCGCATGCGCTGGCGCTGGCGCGGCTGGTGATGGAACACGCGCTGCCGGTGCGGCTGCACTTGCTGATCCCGGCGGTCGAAAACGCGGTGTCGGGCAATGCCATGCGTCCAGGGGACGTGTTGCGATCGCGCCAGGGGCTATCGATCGAAATCACCAACACCGATGCCGAGGGTCGGCTGGTGCTGGGCGATGCGCTGACCCGCGCGTGCGAAATCACGCCCGATATCCTGATCGATTTTGCCACGCTGACCGGCGCAGCGCGTGTGGCGCTGGGCCCCGATTTGCCCGCGGTGTTTGCGCGCCGCGATAGCACGGCTACCGCGCTGGCGGGCTCGGGGGTAAAAGCCGATGACCCGGTGTGGCGCCTGCCGCTGCATGACCCCTATCGCGAATACCTGAAATCGGATGTGGCCGACATGGTCAACAGCGCCGCCAATGGCTTTGCCGGGGCGAGCGTGGCCGCGCTGTTTCTCGACCGGTTTGTCACAGAGGGCGTCGACTGGGTCCATTTCGACACATTCGCCTGGCGCCCGGTGGCAAAGCCCGGCCGGCCCAAAGGCGGCGAAGCGTTGGGCCTGCGCGCCGCGTGGGGCCTGCTGGTGTCGCGTTATGGCGCCCAACACGGCGAAACTCAGATAACTTGAATGGCGGCAGCAATTCGCCTAGGCGCCCGGCTTTATATTTGCGGGATACCAGACCTTTGCGCGCTGAATTGTCGCCTGTTGAAATCCACAATCTGACCCAGCGCGACTTTCCGCTCACGCACGTGTCTGAAGTGCATGACCCGCTGCACCGCCCGGTACGGGGCGATCTGGCGCATATTCGCTGCGCCGGGCGCATTTTTGTGCCGCATTATGCAGTACCAATGCCGCACCGGATTACTGCCGATGCCACACCGTTGATGCGCGGCGTGCGCGGCGGAGCGGACACGCTGGGCAGTTTTGCCACGGAAACGCTGTTTAACGTGCTGGATATCGCGGGCGGTTGGGCCTGGGGCCAGGTCGGCGAAGACGGACTGGTCGGGTATATCCGCACAACGCAACTGGTGGCCCTGTGACTCTGATTTCCGGAACAACCAGCGTCTTCATCGATGGCGCGGCAGGCACCACCGGCCTGGAAATCGCCGCGCGGCTGGCAGGACGCAGCGAATTTTCGTTGATCACGCTTGGCGATGACCAGCGCAAGGATCAGCGCGCACGGGCGCAAGCGCTCAACGATGCTGATGTCGTGATCCTGTGCCTGCCCGACGATGCCGCGATTGAGGCGGTGTCGTTGATTGCCAACGACCGGACGCGGATCATCGATGCATCGACCGCGCATCGTGTGGCGCAGGGCTGGACTTATGGCTTTCCCGAATTGATCGGGCGTGATGCGGTTGCCGCCGCGATGCGGATCACCAATCCGGGGTGTTATCCCACCGGTTTTCTCGCGCTGCTGGCACCGCTGGTGCGCGCCAATCTGCTGCCGGTCGCCTGGCCATATACGTGCCATGCGGTGTCAGGCTATTCGGGCGGCGGCAAAGCGCTGATTGAACGGTTTACGCGCGAACCGGGCATTGCCTGGCGCGGCTATGCGCTTGATTTCGGGCACAAACATGTGCCCGAAATGCAGACATACGCCCATCTCGCGATTGCGCCGCTGTTCGCGCCTGCGGTGGTGGCGGCCTATCGCGGCATGGTGGTCGAAATACCGCTGCCGCTGTCGATCATGCCCGGCGCGCCTGACGCAGCGCTATTGCGCGATACCTTGC
>JAYTHT010000632.1:0-2412 GCA_043732365.1 Novosphingobium sp.
GGATCAACGCCTTGCGTATATAAATTCAGCGCAACCGTGACCAGGCAGCAATTGCCGGTGCGTTCGCCATTGCCAAACAAACAGCCCTCGACCCGATCGGCGCCCGCCATCAGGCCCAGTTCCGCCGCCGCGACGCCAGTGCCGCGATCGTTGTGCGTATGCAGGCTGATCACCGCACGATCGCGATGGGGCAAATTGCGGCAGAAATATTCGATCTGATCGGCGTAAATGTTTGCCGTCGCCGCCTCGACCGTGGCGGGCAAATTGAGGATGATCGGTTTTTCGACCGTGGGCTGCAGGATCTCCATCACCGCCTCGCATGCGGCAATGCTGAAATCGAGTTCGGCGGTCGAAAACGTTTCGGGGCTATATTCGAAATGCCAATCGGTCTGCGGAAACCGTGCCGCCTGATCGCGCAAGCCGGTGGCACCGGCGCGCGCAATATCGATGATCTGCGCCTGGCTCATGCCGAACACGACTTCGCGCCACAGCGGCGAAACCGCATTATAGACATGGACGATCGCCTGTTTCGCGCCCGCCAGACTTTCGAATGTGGTGGTGATCAGGTCCGCGCGCGACTGGGTCAGCACCTGAACCATGACATCGTCGGGGATGCGGCCGTTGTCGACCAGGCCGCGAATGAAATCATATTCGGTCGCGCCGGCGCTGGGGAAACCGACTTCAATTTCCTTCAGTCCGACTTTGAGCAGCAGATCGAAAAAGCGCGATTTCTTTTCGGCATCCATCGGGTCGATCAACGACTGGTTGCCGTCGCGCATGTCCGTCGACAGCCAGCGCGGCGCTTTGGTGATAGTGCGGCTGGGCCACTGACGGTCGGTCAGCGGCACTTGCGGAAACGGCCGATATTTGACCGAGGGATTTTTCAGCATGGACATGGGTTGGTGCTCTGAAACCTGAATGTTGCAAATACAATGCCGCTGGCCAAAGGCGCTATCGGCATCTGATGTGGTGCAATCCGTGTTGCGATCCGTGTTCCGATCCCCTGGGCGCCGTGCGCGGCGGCAAACCGGCGCGTCAGCTCACGCCCAAGGGCGGATAAGTCGCAAGGTCAGGGGTAGATCGCGGTGCATACGCGATAACTATGGTCAATCGTGCCCCGCTTGTCCAGAATGAAAGCAAGCGGCGCGCGGCAAAGTGCGCCCGGTAAAAAGAGGAATGCGCCGATGAGCGATGTTGTGGAACCATACGTGCTGGCCATTCCGGACACGGCGATCGCCGATCTGCACCGGCGCATCGATGCGACGCGCTGGCCCGAACGGGAAACCGTTGACGACTGGTCCCAGGGCGTGCCGTTGGCCGCATTGCAGGATTTTGTGCACACTTGGCGCCATGACCATGGCTGGCGCAGCACCGAGGCGTGGATCAATGCGCAAGGGCTGTCGACCACGGTCATCGATGGCCTGGCGATCCGGTTTCTGCACATTCGATCGCCCCATGCCCATGCCCGGCCGCTGGTGCTGACGCATGGCTGGCCAGGGTCGATCCTGGAATTTCGCGGGGCGATCCCGGCGCTGACCGATCCCGAGGCGCATGGCGGCAGCGCAGCCGATGCGTTTCATTGCGTGATCCCGTGCCTGCCGGGATATGGCATGTCGGAAAAACCGCACCACACCGGCTGGGACGTGGAACGGATCGCGCGGGCGTGGGGCGAATTGATGACGCGGCTGGGTTATGACCGCTGGTTTGCCCAGGGCGGAGACTGGGGCGCGGCGGTGACGACGCAGATCGGGCGGCAGGCGATTGCAGGCTGTGCAGGGATCCATCTGAACATGCCGATCGGGCGACCTTTGCCAGAGGATCTGGTGGCGCCCGCCCCCGACGAAGCGCGCGCGCTGGCCGCGCTGGCGCACTATCAACAATGGGACTCGGGCTATTCAACGCAACAGCGCACCCGGCCGCAGACGGTGGGGTATAGTCTGGTCGATTCACCGGTGGGGCTGGCCGGCTGGATCTATGAGAAAATGTGGGCGTGGACCGACAACCAGGGCAAGCCCGAGGATGTCCTGAGCCGTGCGTCGATGATCGACAACCTGATGCTTTATTGGCTGACCGCGACCGGCGCATCGTCGGCGCGGCTATACTGGGAAAGCTTTGGCAGTTTTGCCCCGGCCGCGATCGCCATGCCCGTCGCGTGCAGTATTTTCCCCAGGGAAATCCTGCCCGCGCCCCGCAAATGGGTCGAGCGCCACTGCCAAAACCTGGTCTACTGGGGCGAGATGACCAAAGGTGGCCATTTCGCAGCATGGGAACAACCCGCAGCGTTCGTGGGCGAATTGCGCAAGGCGTTCGCGTTAATGTGAGTTGTCAGTGTGGTTCGAAACGCGCGAAAGAGCGAGTTTCGAACCACACTCTCAAAAGGCCAGCGGGCCGTGCTGGATATGCGGGAGGACA
>JAYTHT010000633.1:0-2410 GCA_043732365.1 Novosphingobium sp.
ATTTTTTGCCGCGCCGCCGATGCACCGATGATCTGGGATACGATTCTGGACAAGGGCAAAGCAATGGGCATTGGCGCGGCGGCGTTCACTGCGCTCGATCTGTTGCGCGTGGAAAGCTATCTGTTGTTTTATCCATATGACATGTCTGAATTTTTCCCGTTTGCCGATGGTTCGACCGGCGACAGCCTGTGGGAACTGGGGCTCGATTTCACCGTCAGCCCGGGCAAGACCGGCTTTCGCGGTGCCGAGGCGCATACCCGCCTGAAAGGCCGGGAACGCTTCAAGATCTACGGCGTTGAAGTCATCTCTGACAAAGCCCCCGACACCGGCGACAAGCTGCTGGTCGATGGCCGCGAAGTCGGCGTTGTGACAATTGGCATGGTGTCGAAACTGACCGGTCGTTCGCTGGGCATCGCGCGGCTTGATCCGGCCTGCGCGGTCGCTGGCACGCCACTGACACTGGTCGGCGCACAGGGAACCGTGGCCGCCACCGCGCAACCGCTGCCATTCGACGACCCAAAGAAAGCCAAGCGCACCGCCGTCGGTTAGGTGCCTGGCTCGAAAACTCGCTCTTTCGCGATTTTCGCAATCAGACACGAACAGCGGACTTGCATCAAAGGTTTGCGCGAAACATGGTGCACAGGTCACTTGCGGGGGGGGAACCGGTGTCGATGACCAATCTGACGAACAGCGATGATGATGATCTGAAAGCGCTCGGCTATTCGGCGCAATTCGAACGATCAATGTCGCTGTGGGAAAATTTCGCGCTCGGGTTTACGTATCTTTCGCCTGTCGTCGGGGTCTATTCGGTGTTTGGCATCGGCATGGCAGCCGGCGGCCCGCCGATGATCTGGTGGTACCTGATTGCTGCGGTTGGCCAGTTGATCGTGTGCCTGACCTTTTGCGAAGTCGTTTCGCAATTTCCCATTTCGGGCGGGTTGTACCCGTGGTGCCGGCGTCTGGTCGGCAAGAAATGGGCGTGGATGGCCGGATGGATTTACGGCTGGGCGCTATTTACCTCGATCGCAGCGGTGTCGGCGGGTGCGGCTCCGTTCGTCGGGCCGCTCTTGGGGTTCAAGGCGACCCCGGTGACATCGGGATTGATCGCGATCGCGCTGGTGGTGTTTTCGACCGTGACCAATCTGGCCGGTACGCGCGTGCTGGCACGGGTCGCGATGTTTGGCTTTATCTGCGAAATCATGGGCGCGATTGTGGTCGGTGCATTCCTGCTGCTGTTCCATCGCCATCAGCCGATCGGCGTGATTTTCAATACTTATGGCCTCGTCAAAAACGGCGCTTATGGCCCCGCGTTCATGGGCGCCGCGATTGTCGGCCTGTTCACCTGTTATGGCTTTGAAGCGTGCGGCGATGTCGCCGAAGAAACGCCAAACCCCGGCGTCGCCATTCCCAAGGCGATGAAATCGACGATTTATGTCGGCATGTCCGCCTCGGTGTTCGTGTGCCTGGCGCTCGTGCTGTCACTGCCCGACGTGATGGCGGTGATCACCGGGCGCAGTGCCAATCCGATCGAAGACGCGCTGAACGCCGCGTTTGGCCCAATCGGGGCCAAGGCCGTCGTGCTGGTCGTGCTGGTATCGTTCCTGTCGTGCGCGCTCAGCATGCAGGCAGCGGCCAGCCGGCTGGTCTATGCATACGCCCGCGACGAAATGGTCGTGGCCAGCGGCTGGCTGGGCAAAGTGTCAAAGACGCACCATGTGCCGATGAACGCGCTGGTCGTGTCTGGGCTGATTGCCTCGGCGATCCTGGTGCTGGGCATGTTCTTTGCCGATGCGGTGGGGACGATTGTCAGCTTTGCGGTGGTCGGCATTTACGCCGGGTTTCAGATGGTCGTGCTGGGGGCGACATTTGCGCGGTGGCGCGGGTGGCAACCGCATGGCCGCTACCGGTTGGGCCGCTGGGGCTGGCCGATCAATCTGGCAGGGATCGTCTGGGGCATCGGGTCGATCGGGATCATGCTGCGTCCTGCAGATGGCGCTGTGCCGTGGTATACCGCCTATGGCATGGCCCTGACCTTTGGCGCAGTGATCGTGCTGGGCCTGGGGTATATGGCTGGCGGGCGTCCATTCGATCGCAGCGATGCGCCCGCCGGCGATGCGTGGCTACGCCGCGCTGCCGTTAAAGTGTGAAACAGGGGAGTTTGAAAATGGCCAACCACAAATATGCATGGGTCGCGGTTGCCGCGCTCGGTCTTGGCGTTCCCGCATTTGCGGCGCCCGCACCATTGATGAAACTGGATGTGGTCGAACGGGCCGACACCGACATCGTCAGCGTCAAGGGCGGAACGGCGGCCGACAATGTCGGCGACGTGCTGACTTTCACCAATCCGATCTACGATGCGGCCAATGTCCACAAAATCGGTAGCGACCAGGGGTATTGCGTGCGGCTGATC
>JAYTHT010000634.1:0-8168 GCA_043732365.1 Novosphingobium sp.
CCCGCGCGGTTTTCGATCACTCGCGACGGGCTGATCTGCATGGCGTCGGAAAGCGGTGTCCTGCCGTTCCGCGAAGACGATATCGTGCGCAAATGGCGGTTGCAGCCCGGACGCATGCTGTTGATCGATCTCGAAAAAGGCCGCATTATCGAGGACGAGGAAATCAAGGCCGAACTCGCCAGTGCCGAACCTTATGAAGAATGGCTGCAATCCGCGCAGTACAAGCTCAAGGAGCTGGAACTGGGCGAACCCGATCTGGATGCTGTGGCGGCTGAAACGATCTCGCTGCTCGACCGTCAGCAGGCATTTGGCTATACCCAGGAAGACATTTCGCGGTTCCTCGAACCGATGGGGATCGTGGGCGAAGATCCGCTGGGATCGATGGGCACCGACACGCCGATTGCGGTGCTGTCGAGCCGGTCGCGGTTGTTGTACGACTATTTCAAGCAGAACTTTGCCCAGGTGACCAACCCGCCGATCGATCCGATCCGCGAAGAACTGGTGATGAGCCTGGTGTCGATGATCGGCCCGCGCCCCAATCTGCTGGGCCGCGCCGCCGGCACGCACAAGCGACTCGAAGTCGATCAGCCGATCCTGACCAATGACGAGATCATCAAGATCCGGTCGATCGAAGCAACGCTGGATGGCGCGTTTCGTACCGCGACGATCGATATGACCTGGGATGCGGCCAGCGGTGCTGGTGGGCTGGAACAGGCGGTCAAAGAAATGTGCTGGGCCGCGACCGAAGCGGTGCTGGCGGATCAGAACATCCTGATCCTGTCCGACCGTGCCCAAAACGAGCACCGCGTGCCGATGCCTGCGCTGCTGGCGACGGCGGCGGTGCATCATCACCTCGTGCGTCAGGGATTGCGCATGCAGACCGGGCTGGTCGTCGAAACCGGCGAAGCGCGCGAAGTGCACCACTTCTGCATGCTGGCCGGCTATGGCGCAGAAGCGATCAATCCGTATCTGGCGTTCGAAACGCTCGAAGCCATGCGGGTCGAAAAGGACCTGCCGCTGACACGCCTCGAGGTGAAGAAAAACTACATCAAGGCGATCGGCAAAGGCATCCTGAAAGTCATGTCCAAAATGGGCATCTCGACTTATCAGTCGTATTGCGGTGCGCAGATCTTTGATGCGGTTGGGCTGTCAACCGATTTCGTCGAGAAATATTTCACCGGCACCGCAACCTCGATCGAGGGTGTTGGCCTGGGCGAAATTGCCGAGGAAACCGTGCGCCGCCATTCCCTGGCCTATGGCGACAACCCGATTTATCGCAAAATGCTCGATGTCGGCGGGATGTACCAATCGCGCCTGCGCGGCGAAGAACACGCCTGGACAGCGGACAATATCGCCAGCCTGCAACACGCGGTGCGGGGCAATCTGCCCGACAAATATCGCGAATTTGCACAGACGATCAATGATCAGGCCGAACGGATGCTGACCATCCGCGGGCTGATGGAATTGAAGCCTGCCGAGATACCGGTGCCGCTCGACGAAGTCGAACCGGCGGCCGAAATCGTCAAGCGGTTCACCACCGGCGCGATGAGCTTTGGCTCGATCAGTCGCGAGGCGCACACCACGCTGGCGATCGCGATGAATCGCATCGGCGGTAAGTCGAACACCGGCGAAGGCGGGGAGGAACCCGATCGGTTCGTCCCGCTGCCCAACGGCGATTCGATGCGATCGGCGATCAAGCAAGTGGCCAGCGGGCGCTTTGGCGTGACCACCGAATACCTGGTGAACGCCGACGACATCCAGATCAAGATGGCGCAAGGCGCAAAGCCTGGCGAAGGCGGCCAGTTGCCTGGCGACAAAGTCGACAAAGTGATCGGTCGCACGCGCCATTCGACCCCCGGCGTGGGCCTGATCAGTCCGCCGCCACATCATGACATCTATTCGATCGAAGACCTGGCGCAACTGATTCACGATCTGAAAAACGTGAACGGACGCGCGCGGATTTCGGTCAAGCTGGTGTCCGAAGTGGGCGTGGGCACGGTCGCGGCGGGTGTGTCAAAGGCGCGCGCCGACCATGTCACGATTTCCGGCTATGAAGGCGGCACCGGCGCATCGCCGCTGACCAGCCTGACCCATGCCGGATCGCCATGGGAAATCGGCCTGGCCGAAACGCAACAGACGCTGTTGTTGAACAACTTGCGCAGTCGCATCGCGGTGCAGGCCGATGGGGGCCTTCGCACCGGGCGCGACGTCGCGATCGCTGCGTTGCTCGGCGCCGATGAATTCGGTTTTGCCACCGCGCCGCTGATCGCGACCGGGTGCATCATGATGCGCAAATGCCATCTGAACACGTGCCCGGTGGGCGTGGCGACGCAGGATCCGGTATTGCGCGCGCGCTTTACCGGCAAGCCTGAACATGTGATCAATTACATGTTCTTCGTCGCCGACGAATTGCGCGAAATCATGGCCGCGATGGGCTTTCGCACGATTGCCGAAATGGTTGGCCGGGTTGACCGGCTCAACGCCAAACAGGCAATCCACCACTGGAAGGCGCAAGGTATCGATCTGGCGCGGCTGCTGCACCGGGTCGAGCCGGTGGCGGGCACCACGCTGGGATGGAGCCAGACTCAGGACCACGGGCTGGACGCGGCGCTCGACAATGACCTGATCGCGGCGGCGCGTCCGGCATTGGATCATGGCAGCGCGGTGCGGATCGAACGCAATGTGATCAACGTCAATCGCACGGTTGGCGCGATGCTGTCGGGCGTAGTGGCGCGCCAACATGGTCACAGCGGGATGCCCGACAACACGATCCACGTGGCATTCAAAGGCGTAGCCGGGCAATCGTTCGGCGCGTTCCTGGCGCATGGCATTACGCTCGACCTGGTCGGCGATGCCAACGACTATGTCGGCAAGGGCTTGTCCGGCGGGCGCGTTATCGTGCGACCGCCGGCGCATGTCGCACGTGAAGCGACCGAAAACATCATTGTCGGCAACACCGTGCTGTATGGCGCGATCGCGGGTGAGGCCTATTTCAATGGCGTTGCGGGCGAACGCTTTGCGGTGCGCAATTCGGGCGCGATCGCGGTTGTCGAAGGCACCGGCGATCATGGCTGCGAATACATGACCGGTGGCGCGGTGGTTGTGCTCGGCAAAACCGGGCGCAATTTTGCCGCCGGGATGTCGGGCGGGATCGCTTATGTCTACGACGTCGACGGCATGTTCGCGCGGCTCGTCAACGGCGCGATGGTCGATCTGTTGCCGATTTCGCCGATGCGCGATGACGATGATGGCACCGGTCGCCCGCAACAGCGCGCGGTCGATATCCACGATTTCGGCATGGGTGACATGCTGCGCCATGATGCCGATCGTCTGCGCATCCTGATCGAACGCCATTTGTTGCACACCGGCAGCCAGCGGGCCCGCGCCATTCTTGACAACTGGGCGGAAGAACTGCCCCGCTTTGTCAAAGTCATGCCGCGTGATTACGCCCGCGCGTTGCGTCTGCTGGAGGCCGAACGGCTTTCCGCGACGCTCGTTGCTGCCGAATAAGGAATAACGACTATGGGCAAGCCCACCGGGTTTCTCGAAACTGATCGCCAGGACCGCAGCTATGACGCGCCATCGGACCGCCTGAAGCATTATCGCGAATTCATCGTGCCGCATAACGATGCGACTTTGCGCGGGCAGGCCGCGCGGTGCATGAATTGCGGAATTCCCTATTGCCACAACGGGTGTCCGGTGAACAACCAGATCCCCGACTGGAACCATCTGGTCTATGATGCGGACTGGCGCGAAGCGTCGGATAACCTGCATTCGACTAACAATTTCCCCGAATTCACGGGCCGGATCTGCCCCGCCCCGTGCGAGGCGGCGTGCACGCTCAACATTGTCGATCAGCCGGTCACGATCAAATCGATCGAATGCGCGATTGTCGACAAAGGCTGGCGCGAAGGCTGGATCGAACCGCAAGCGCCCGCCAAAAAGACCGGCCATTCGGTCGCGGTCGTCGGGTCGGGCCCGGCGGGCCTGGCCTGTGCGCAGCAACTGGCGCGCGCGGGCCATTCGGTCACGGTGTTTGAAAAATCGGACCGGGTCGGCGGATTGCTGCGTTACGGCATTCCCGATTTCAAAATGGAAAAGCACCTGATCAACCGGCGTCTGGTCCAGATGATGGCCGAAGGTGTGGAATTCCGCACTTCGGTCGAAGTCGGCGTGACGGCGTCGATGGCCAGCTTGCGGGAAAATTTTGCGATGGTCGTGCTGGCTGGCGGCTCGGAAGATCCGCGCCAGCTGCAGATCCCCGGGTTCGAATTGCCCGGCGTGCGGTTTGCGATGGAATTCCTGACCCAGCAGAACAAGCGCAATGCGGGCGACGATGAAATCCGCGCAGCACCACGCGGATCGCTGACCGCGACGGGCAAACATGTCGTGGTGATCGGCGGTGGTGACACCGGATCGGACTGTGTCGGCACGTCGAACCGCCAGGGTGCGTTGTCGGTCACCCAGCTGGAAATCATGTCGCGCCCACCCGAAAAGGAAGACAAGGCGCTGACCTGGCCGAATTGGCCGCTGAAACTGCGCACATCGAGCAGCCATGAAGAAGGCGTCGCGCGCGAATTTGCGGTGCTGACCAAGCGAGTTGCGGGCACCAACGACGTTACCGGGCTGGAATGCGTCCGCGTTGAATGGGCTAATGGCAAAATGCAGGAAGTGCCGGGCAGCGAATTCACGATCCCCGCTGACCTGATCCTGCTGGCGATGGGCTTTGTCGGCCCTCGCAAACAGGGCCTGATCGAACAGGCGGGCGTCGAACTGGACCCGCGCGGCAATGTCCGTGCCGATGTCCAGAATTACCGCACCAGCGCCGAAAACGTCTATTCGTGTGGCGATATGCGCCGTGGCCAAAGCCTGGTGGTGTGGGCCATCCGTGAGGGCCGTCAATGCGCCCGCGCGGTCGACGAAGCACTGATGGGTGTAAGCGAGTTGCCGCGCTAAAATCCTTCCCGAACCGGGGAGGAATTGGCTCACCGCTTTTTCGGCAGTTTTCTTGACGAGCCACAAGCTTGTCATCTAGCGCGTCGAACCGCGTTTTTTTCGGGAGCAACCGCCGTCCGCCAGATTGCTGCATTACCCTACCGCACTGCGGGCGAGGGGCTATCGGCCCCGACGGAGATCCTGCTGGTCACGTCGCGCGGGACTGGGCGATGGGTATTGCCCAAGGGCAATGTGGGCAAGCGCGAGGTGCCGCATATGGCCGCCGCGCGAGAGGCATTGGAAGAAGCCGGCGTGACTGGAGCGGTCTGCCCCAGCGCGCTGGGCAGCTATTTCTATCGCAAGACGCTGAACTCGGGCGCAGCAATCCGCGCCGAAGTGCAGCTGTTTCCGCTCGCCGTCACTGGCGAACTGGACGAATGGCCCGAAGCCGATCAGCGCACGCGTCGCTGGTTTTCGCTGAGCGAGGCTGCCGCTGCAGTCGAAGAAACCGATCTTGGCATATTGATCCGCAGCTTTCGCGCTTCGGAAGTCCGCGCGTTGACCAGCACCGCGCCATTGCTCGCACGGATCGCGGGCGCGAAGAGGAAATTGGGAATGTTTCACTGGTTCCAGTCGCTTTTGCCCAACCAGGGCAATTTCTTTGCCCTGTTCGAAGCGCATGGCGAAACGCTCGTTGCGGGCAGCAATGCGCTTGTCCGGATGCTCCAGGGCGGAGAGACGATGGGGCAGCACGTCCGCGAAATTGCCGAACGCGAACATGATGCCGATGCGATCGCCCGCGAAGTGCTGATCAGCGTGCGCAAGACCTTCCTGACCCCGTTCGATCGCGGCGCGATCACATCGTTGATCGGGTCGATGGACGATGCGATCAACCAGATGCACCAGGTGTCCAGCGCGGTCGCAATTTATGACGTGACGACCTTCGAACCCGAAATGCAGGACATCGCGGCGATCATAGTCGAGGCGGCGCGGTTGATTGCCGAGGCGTTGCCGCTGTTGCGTGCGATCCACGCCAATGCCGCGCGGCTACACGAATTGACAGAGCGGTTGATCCGGCTGGAGGGACGCGCGGATGAAATCCACGACGCAGGCCTGGCGCGGGCCTATCGCACGCTGGGTGAAGCTGCGCCAATGCGGTTTTTTGTCCACCGCGAATTGTACAGCCATCTCGAACGCGTGGTCGACCGGTTTGAAGATGTTGCCAACGAGATTGACAATCTCGTCATCGACCACGCCTGATACGGCCTGAAGGATCATGCACCACCTCGGCCTGGCTTTGCCTTTGATCATCGCGCTGGTGGTCATGGCGCTTGCGTTTGATTTTCTCAACGGGCTGCACGATGCGGCCAATTCGATCGCGACGGTGGTTTCGACCCGGCTGTTAACTCCGGTCCAGGCGGTGTTGTTTGCCGGGGTGTTCAACTTTGCCGCCTATTTCGTATTCGGGCTTAAAGTCGCCGAAACCGTGGGCAAGGGCATCATCAACAAAGACGTGGTGACCCCGGCGGTGGTGTTTGGCGCGTTGATCGGCGCGATGACATGGAACGTGATCACCTGGTGGCGCGGCATTCCCTCATCGTCGAGCCATGCCCTGGTGGGCGGGTTGCTCGGCGCCGGGATCATGCATGCGGGCCCCGGCGCGATCATGTGGAGCGGGTTGACGCTGACGACGGTTGCGATCGTGCTGTCGCCGATGGTCGGCCTGGTCGTGTCGATGCTGTTGTTCCTGATCACCTCATGGCTGTTTGTCCGTGCGACGGCGCGCACAGCGGAAAGCAGTTTCAAGCGGTTGCATCTGGTTTCGGCAGCCGCCTATTCGCTCGGCCATGGCGCCAATGACGCGCAAAAGACGATGGGGATCATCACCGTCCTGTTGTATTCGCAGGGGTATCTGGGCGGTACGTTCCACGTGCCGGTCTGGGTGGTGCTGGGCTGTTACACCGCGATCGGGCTGGGCACTTTGTCGGGCGGGTGGAAAATCATCGAAACGATGGGCACCCGGATCACCCACCTGACCCAGCATCAGGCGTTTTGCGCCTCGGCTGGCGGATCGGTGATGCTGTTTGCGGCCAGCGCATTTGGCATCCCGGTATCGACCACGCATACGATTACCGGATGCATCGTCGGCGTCGGCGCGGCGCGGCGCACATCGGCGGTGCGGTGGAGTGTGGCCCATAAGGTCGCGGTCGCCTGGGTCGTCACAATCCCCGCATCGGCGGTCGTTGGCGCGCTGTTCTATGAAATCGCGCGCGTGTTCTGACCTTATTTTAGGCGCCAAGATCGAGCAGGTCTTCGTAAAAGGCACCGAACGGCCGGGTGGGGTGGCGGATCTGGATTTCCAGCACCCACAGTCCGGTGGCTGGCACATGATCGAGCGTGCCAAGCTGACCGCCGGGCGGCAGCGCGCGGTGCGGATAATCGCTGACGCGGTGGCCTTTGATTTCCAGATTGAGATCCCAGCCCATGCTTTGCGCTTCGCGCGCGGCGGCTTCGTACAGTGCGATGCCGGCGAGATTGCCCTGCTGCCAGATTGCCGTCACGCGATCGAACAGGGTTTTTGCCGCAGCGGCACAATCCGCCTTGGCCGGGTCGGTGCCGGTCACGAATGTCGCGCCGACATCGCCTTCGTGGCCCTGAAATACCGGGCCCATATCGATGAAATAGATGTCGTCTTCGCCCAGCACGAGATCGTCATCGTTGGCACTGCTGAAAATTTTCAGCGTATTGGGCCCAAACCGTACCATCAGCGGATGCCAGGCGCATTCCATGCCCATGCCTGCCAAAATGGTCTCGCCCAGCGCCAGCGCCTCGCTTTCGCGCATGCCCGGGCGGATGGCGGCGACCATTGCGTCCAGCGCGCGCCAGGACTCGCGTTGCGTCGCCCGCATCGCGTCGATGGAAAACCGGGCGCCGATGGCTTCGCGGGGATGATGATCTGTCATAGACGCGGGCGTAGATGAATTGGGCAAGTTTTGCTTATCCTTTCTGCGGGTCGGGCTTGGTTCTTGCCGGTCTAATCCAAAAGTGCGATCTCAATTCAGGTATTACTCCGCGCCGCAAGGATGGAACCATGTCGTTTTCTGCCAATTCCCAGAAGTTCTATATCGATGGCCAATGGGTCGCCCCTGCCGGGTCAAACACGCTCGATGTGATCAATCCCGCGACCGAAGCGCCGTTCATGACGATCGCGATGGGTGGCAAGGCCGATGTTG
>JAYTHT010000635.1:0-2399 GCA_043732365.1 Novosphingobium sp.
AGCCGCGCGGCATTGCCCGGCGCGACCATAAACCCCGAACTGACCATGCCGCATGGGCCAAAAATGCGTTCGGCCACGACCTGATCAAACGGCCTGCCAGTAACAACCTCGATCACCCGGCCCAGCAGATCGAGCGACACCGAATACGACCAGGCTGTGCCCGGTTCATAGACCAGCGGCATATCCGCCAGCGCGTCGGCAAATGCCGCCAGACTGGGCAGTTTTTTCGCAACGGTCAGCCCCGCCACAGGCTTGCGGGCAACTTCGGCAGGAACCAGCCCGGCCGCTTCATAGGCGCCCTTGATCGGGCCCTTTTGAATGATCGAATAGCCCAGCCCCGATGTGTGGGTCAAAAGATGGCGGATGGTGATCGGTGTTGTGGCCGGGCGCAGATCGGTGATCGAGCCATCGGGTGTGACCTGAACCTGCATTTTGGCGTATTTCGGCAGGATGTCGGACAAGGGCTGGTCCAGCCTCAGCTTGCCTTCATCGATCAGCATCATCGCGATCATGCCGGTGATCGGCTTGGTCATCGAATAGGCGCGATACAGGCTGTCGAGATCGGCCGGACGCGGATCGCCCAGCGTTCGTACGCCGCGCATGATCGCAGTCTGGGTGTCACCCATGCCCATCAGCGCGACGACACCCGGCAATCTGCCGCTGTCGACATAGCTGGTCGCCAGCGCGGCGACATGGGGGTATGCCAGCGCCGGATCGGGCGCCGCAAAGGCCATCCGCGGCATTAACCCGACGCCGCCCGCGACCAGCGCGCCACCCAGAAATCCACGCCGTGAAACAGCGGGTTGCATACCAGTCACGACCATATCTCTCCCAATTCTTCTATCTGTCGGCTCTTCTGTCTGTCGGCTCTTCTATCTGTCGGCAATCGCGATCCGGGCTGCTTTGGCAAACACCGTCGGCAATCCGGCCGCTTCAATCGCATCGATGGGCCAAAATTCGCCCGCACTAGCGTCAGCGAAACTCGCAAAAGCGCGCGTTTCGAAGTCGGTACCGGCCCGCTCCCCCGGCCCAACCGTCCACAGGGTACCAGCAATGGGCGGTTGGCCCGGGGGAGCGGGCCGGTACCGACTTCCCGGAACGAGGTTTCGCGTCAGACAGTCTGGCATTAGGTGCCCCATTTCAGCGTGGTCGCAAAGCATCAATTGCAGATCGAGATCGAAATGCGTGAAGCCATGGCGCACCACGCCGGCGACGCGCCAGTTGCCCGCAAACGGCGGCAGTCCATCGCCATCGGCCCGCGCATTCCAACCATCATCGGGCAACGCGCGCATCCCGCCCAGCATGCCTTTGTCCGGGCGGCGCACGATCCAGACCTGGCCATCGCGCTCGATCCACCAGGCATGGCCGGTGCGCTGCGGCTTGGGCTTTTTGGCGGCCTTGACCGGCAATGTCGCGGCAATCCCCGCGGCCTGCGCCCGGCACCCCCCACGCAGCGGGCAAATCATGCAACGTGGGCTGCGCGCGGTGCAGACGGTAGCGCCCAGGTCCATCATCGCTTGCGCAAAATCGCCGGCGCGCGTGTCCGGCGTGATCGTATCGGCGCATGCGCGAATCGCCGGGCGCGATCCCGGCAGCGGTTCGGCAATCGCAAACAGTCGCGCGACCACCCGTTCGACATTGGCATCGACCACCACCGCGCGCCGGTCGAACGCAATCGCCGCCACCGCCGCCGCCGTATAAGCGCCCAGCCCCGGCAGTACGCGCAACCCCGCCTCGGTATCGGGAAACCCGCCCATCCGCGCGACCTGCCGGGCACACGCAATCAGATTGCGGGCGCGGCTGTAATAGCCCAGCCCCGCCCACGCCGCCATCACATCGGCCTCATCAGCGCGGGCCAGCGCGGCGACATCGGGCCAGCGGGCAACAAACCGTGCAAAATAGGGCTGCACCGCCGCGACCGTGGTCTGCTGCAACATGACTTCCGACAGCCACACGCGATAGGCGGCGGGCGGCGGCGTGCCCGGTGGGCTACGCCAGGGCAGGCGCCGGGCGTGGTGGTCGTACCACGCCAGCAAATCAAAGGCGGTTGATGGTGTGGTCTGAACGCTGGCCTGCATCACGCGGCTATGGCATGGGATGCGGCGTGATGGAACGTGATCCAAAAGGTTCGAAAACCGAAAAGGCGCCCAAAAGCGCAACCGCCCTGCGTCAGGCGGCCCCGCGCCAGGCGGCCCAGCATCAGGCAGACCGCGCACGTGGCGGCGAAGCGCGCATGATTGGCGATCTGATGCCCGCCATCGGCCGCACCGCATTCCGCCGCTTTGGTTTTGTCCAATCGAGCGTTGTGACCCGCTGGCCCGAAATCATCGGTGCCGCGCACGCCCGCAATTGCGCACCCGAATCGATCCGTTTTCCGGTTGGGGAAAAATCCGAAGGCA
>JAYTHT010000636.1:0-8153 GCA_043732365.1 Novosphingobium sp.
CCGGGTTTCTTCCCGGTGGCGCGCATCGATCAGCATGCGCGTAGTCATCAAATAATCTCCAGCCGCGCGGCCGCGGGACGAATCCCGGGTCCTGGGCGCAGTTCATTGCGGTGGCGCGAACGCCAGCCGGGCAGCGAAAGCTGCCGGCGGGGCGGATCGCGAATGCGGGTATGCCGGATGCGAGCGGGGAGAAAGTCCCGTTATGCTCGCCGCCCGGCGGCGGTTGGTGTGAATCTGCCCGAATGACGATGCGCGGCGACAAGCGCGCAAGCCCGTTTGCAAGTTCGCGACGTTTATGATCGCGATGGGGGGAGCTGAATTTAATCCAGTCGCAAAGGACCCCCGAGGGGCGCTTCGTCAGGCTGGAAATTCGGCTCGTCATTATGGCATCAACCTCTGGCGGGGGTAGGGGCATGAAATCGTGCCGCCTGGTCCCGCAATTTAACCGGCTCGTCCTGCCAACGGCTTGCGCTCGCCGGCCTTGCGTGATGCACGCAATGGGCGTGCATTGTGGCGCAGGGCGTGGCTCAAGGCGCAGATGGCCGGTGCTGGCATTCCCCGGTCTTTGGGTTGCTAGCATCGCAATTGCAAAGGGGCAATTAAAACTCGCGCACCGTTATAGCCGCCATGGTGGCTTTTTTGCAGGGCAACGCGGCATTGGACTGGCGCAACGCCGCCCGACCGGGTTAATGGCGGCAGGGAATAGGCCTGAGCACACGCCTGAGCATATGGGCCAGAGGCACAATGAGCACGGTTGCCAGATGAACTTACGCGCACACAGATCTGCCAACGAACTGCGCGGCGGCGATTGGCGGCGCTTGGCGTGGATCGCCGCGATCGTGGCGATTTTTGCGCTGTCATGTGTTGCGCTGGGCGCACTGTTGCGCCTGCCCGGTGGCCCGTTTGGCGTGATACCGGCGTATGTCGTGCGGATCGCTCTGCCCGATGGCCAATCGGCAATCGGGCTACCGCCGATCGAGGGCCCTGCCGATGCCAGCCGGCCTTTGGTGGTGATCGATGCCGGTCACGGCGGGCATGACCCGGGCGCGACGGGGCCGGGGGGCGAACACGAAAAAGTGCTGACTCTGGCCCTGGCGCTGGCGGTGCGCGATGCGCTGCTGGCCGACGGGCATGTCCGCGTGGCGCTGACGCGCAGTGACGACCGGTTTCTGGTGCTGACCGAACGGTCGGGCATTGCCAGCCGGATGCGCGCCAATCTGTTCCTGTCGATCCACGCGGATGCCGCCGATGGGCCAAATGCCGCCGGGGCGACGGTCTATACGCTGTCGGACAAAGCATCGGACGCATTGGCCGATGCGGTCGCGGTACGCGAAAACCGTGCGGACACGATCAACGGCGTTTCGCTCGACGGAAAAGGCGATACCGTTTCACAATTCCTGGTCGATCTGTCGCAACAGCGCATGCGCCGCAATTCGCAGGATTTTGCCGCGCTGATCCGCCGCGAAGGGCACGAGCAAATCCAGTTCCGCGATGCGCCATTGCAACAGGCGGCGTTTGTCGTGCTTAAATCGCTCGATTTGCCGTCTGCCTTGCTCGAGGCGGGCTATGTCAGCAATCCCGCCGATGTCCGCGCGATGACATCACGCCCATGGCGCGACGGGTTTGGCAAAGCGGTGGCGCACGCGATCGAGATTTTTCTGGCAGGTGGTGCGGGCGTATGAACTGCACGATTTCCAAAACGCGCAACGTGCTCTAAAGCCCCGGCACGATGGCCAACGACACCCCGCCCGACGATACCCCGCCGCAAGACACGCCCGGCGCAGACCCTGTTTCGTTTCGCATTCGTCGTTACGGGTCCGGCTGGTTCGGGTCTGACGGAGGGTCGGGCCGGTTGGCGCGCGTTTGGCATGCGTTGACCGCAAAGGGCTGGATACGCCGCCTGGTCATCGTCGCGGGGCTGCTGGCGCTGGTCTATGCGGCGTTGTGGGCCACCGTGTTGCGGGGTCTGCCCAGCGCGGACAAGTTGCTGACGTATCAACCGACTTTGCCCACGATGGTGCGCGGCGACGATGGCGAGATCGCCTCGACATTTGCGCGCGAGCGGCGTGTCGAACTGCGTTACGTCGATTTTCCCGAGCCGCTGATCGGCGCGTTCCTGTCCGCCGAGGACAAGTCGTTCTTTCAACACCACGGCGTCGATGTGACCGGATTGGGCGCAGCGGTGATCGACTATGCGATCAAATTCGGCACCGGAAATCGCGCGCGCGGCGGATCGACGATCACCCAGCAGGTGGCCAAGAACCTGTTGATCGGCAACGAATACAAAGTTTCGCGCAAGCTTAAGGAAATGGTCCTGGCGATGCGGATCGAATCCGTACTGACCAAACAACAGATCCTGGAACTGTATCTCAATGAAATCGCGCTGGGGCGAAACAGCTTTGGCGTGCAGGCCGCCTCACGCGCCTATTTCGACAAAGATGTCGGCGATCTGAAACTGCACGAAGCCGCGTTCCTGGCGATTTTGCCCAAGGCGCCCGAAGAATACGGTCGCGCCAAATTCATCGACAAGGCCATGATCCGGCGCAACTGGGTGCTCGATCAGATGGTCAAGAATGGCTATGCGACACGCGCCCAGGCCGATGACGCCAAAGCGCAATCGTTGGGCCTGGTGACCCGCCGGCCCGACAATTACACCACTGACGCCGGCTATTTCCTCGAAGAAGTGCGCCGCCAGTTGATTGATCAATTTGGTGAAAATCCCGAAGATAGCGTGAACAGCGTCTATGGTGGAGGGTTGTGGGTGCGCACCTCGCTCGACACGCGGTTGCAATCTGCGGCGCAGGCCGCATTGCGCGCCGGATTGCTGCGTTTTGCCGCCGGGCATGCCTGGCACGGGCCGATCGCCACGGTCGATCCGGCGCAGTGGCAGGGGCAACTGATCGGCAGCAACATTTCGATTAAGTACCTCGATTGGCGAGTCGGGGCGATTCTCGAAAAGGCCGGATCGACCGGTCGCATCGGGTTTACCGATGGCACCAGCGGCGTGGTGAGCGGGCTGGCCGATGCGATCAGGCCCGGCGATGTCGTCGCGGTTGCACCCAACGGCACCGATTGGGCATTGCGCATCATCCCCGAAGTGTCGGGCGGCATGGTTGTGCAGGACCCCGAGGATGGCCGCGTGCTGGCGATGCAAGGCGGCTTTGACGCCCGGCTTGGATCGTTCAACCGGGCCACGCAAGCCAATCGCCAGCCCGGATCGGCGATCAAGCCGTTTGTCTATGCAACCGCGCTCGACAACGGCATGACCCCGGCGTCGATCGTGCTCGACGGCACGTTCTGCGTCTATCAGGGCGCGGCATTGGGGCAGAAATGCTTCAAGAACTTTGGCGATGAAGGGGGCGGTGGCAGCCACACGATGCGCTGGGGCCTCGAGCAATCGCGCAACCTGATGACCGTGCGCATTGCCAACGACATCGGCATGGAAAAAGTCGTGCGCATGATCAAAACGCTCGGGATCGGCAATTACCCGGCTTATCTGTCGATGGCGCTGGGCGCAGGCGATACGACGGTGGCGCATCTGGTCAACGCCTATGGCGCACTCGCCGATCATGGGCGGTTGCATGACCAGACGCTGATCGATTTTGTCCAGGACCGCAATGGCAAAGTGATTTTCCGTGCCGACAAACGCAATTGCGACACGTGCAACATGGCGCAATGGGATGGCCATGTGATGCCCCGGTTCAAACCGACCGGGCACCAGGCGATGGATCCGCGCACCGCATTTCAGGTGGAGCATATGCTGGAAGGCGTGGTCGTGCGCGGCACCGCGGCCAGCTTGCGCGATCTGAACCTGCCGATCTTTGGCAAGACCGGGACAACGACCGGCCCGACCAATGTCTGGTTTGTCGGCGGGTCGCCGAACATCATTGCCGGGATCTACATGGGCTATGATCAACCACGCAGCCTGGGCGGTTATGCCCAGGGCGGGCGGATCGCCGCGCCGATTTTCAAACAGTTCGTTACAGCCACGCGCGATGAATGGCACGCAATCCCGTTCACCGCGCCCGAAGGCGTGCGGCTGGTCAAGATCGACCGCGTGTCGGGCAAGCGCGTGTTCGAAGGCACGCCCGATGATCGCGATCCCAAGGCCGGGATCATCTGGGAAGCGTTCAAGCCCGACAGCGAACCGCGCCGTACCGGCCGCGATTTGCAGATATCGACACGCGAAGCGGTGCTGGACGCTTTGCGCAAGGCTTATGCTGCCAAATATGGCGCAACCGTTGCTGGCACGAGCGAAACCGCGCCGGTCGAGGATGATGGCGCAGTTTATTGATGATCAAGCCTTGCGGCGTCGTCGAAACGCGGTTTCGAATTAGCCTCTGGCGAGAACGCGTGCCTGTGTTATGGTATGGTGCATGATCACAAAAAACCTCGTCGCGGCCACTGCCGCGCTTTCGTCCGCCCTGGCGCTTGCCATGGTTCCACTGGTCGCTCATGCCGAATTGGCCGTGGGCACAATGGCGCCCGATTTCGTCACGCAAGGCGCGCTGGCGGGTAAGCCGATGCCGGTCACGCTCAAGGCGTTGCTGGCCAAGGGCACGGTGGTGCTGTATTTCTATCCAAAGGCGTTCACGCCCGGTTGCACGCTCGAAGCCCATGCGTTTGCCGATGCCAGCGCGGATTTCACCAAAGCCGGCGCGACTGTGGTCGGCATGTCGAATGACAACATCGATGCGCTGGAAAAATTCTCGTCACTCGATTGCCGTGACAAATTCACCGTGGCCAGCGCCAGCCCCGAAGTGATCAAGGCCTATGAAGTGCCGTTGATCGGCAAGGATGGCAAAGACACCGGCCTGTCCAGCCGCACCAGTTATGTGATCACGCCCGATGGCAAGATCGTCTATGCTCACACCGACATGGACTATCGCAGCCACGTCGAACAGACGCTGGCGTTGGTGCAGAAGCTGAACAAAGAGCATTGATTGGTGGTTGTGAAAATCCGCGAAAGAGCGGATTTTGAAAACGGCTCCAGCCCACTCCCCACCCGACCGTCCATAATTTACTTTCGCCGGGCGGCCGGGCAGGCGGCCGAGTGGGGGAGCGGGACAGAACCATCTTTCTGAAATATGCCAGCATGGTCTTCCTGAAATCCGAACTTTCAAAATGCAGGATAAAACGACCGTCCTCTTTACAAGCTGCGCCGCTTCGTTAAGCGGCGCAACTAGTTGTTGGTGGACGCGGTGATGCGTAATTCGCCGCGCGATGGAGATCAAAGTCATGCGTGCCGAAGGGCAGGCCCATATCGACCGCATCGAAAGTGCGCTGGCGTTGGTCCGCAAATTTCTGGTCTGGGATCGTGCGGTGCGTCGGTTGGACGAACTGAACGCGCGGGTCGAGGATCCCAAGCTGTGGGATGATCCCAAACAGGCCGAAGTGCTGATGCGGGAACGCCGCCGGCTCGATGCGTCGATCGGCACGGTCAAACAGATCAGCCAGGAAATGGCCGACGCAATCGAATTTATCGAATTGGGCGATGCCGAGGGCGATGAAGCGATTGCCGACGAAGGTCTGGCAACGCTCGCCGCCCTTGCCGCGCGCGCCGATGCCGACAAAGTCCAGGCGCTGCTGGCGGGCGAAGCCGATGCCAACAATGCGTTTGTTGAAGTGCACGCGGGCGCGGGCGGCACCGAAAGCCAGGACTGGGCCGAAATGTTGCAGCGGATGTATTCGCGCTGGGGCGAACGCCATGGCTATAAAGTCGAACTGGTCGATTATCATGCGGGCGAAGCCGCCGGGATCAAAAGCGCGACACTGCTGATCAAGGGCGAAAACGCCTATGGCTATGCCAAGACTGAAAGCGGGGTGCATCGTCTGGTGCGGATCAGCCCCTATGACAGTTCGGCGCGGCGCCACACGTCGTTCAGCTCGGTCTGGGTCTATCCCGAAATCGATGACAACATCGATATCGATATCAACCCCGCCGATCTGAAAATGGACACGTATCGCGCATCGGGCGCGGGTGGTCAGCACGTCAACACCACCGATTCGGCGGTGCGCATCACGCACATCCCCAGCGGAATCATCGTCGCCAGCCAAAACGACCGCAGCCAACACAAGAACCGTGCGACCGCGATGGGCATGTTGCGTGCACGGCTATACGAGGCGGAACTGGCCAAACGCGAAGCGGTCGCCAGCGGTGAATACGCGGCCAAGACCGAAATCGGCTGGGGGCATCAGATCCGCTCTTACGTTTTGCAGCCGTATCAGCAGGTCAAGGATCTGCGCACTGGTGTGGTGTCGACCAACCCGGGCGATGTACTCGACGGCGCGCTCGATCCGTTCATGGCGGCAGCACTGTCGCAGCGGGTCAGCGGTGAAAAAGTCTCGGTCACCGATGACGATTGACCGCAATTCAGTGCGGCTTTGGGCTCTTTCGCTTTGGCATAATTGCGCCTAGTCAGAATGCAACGATCGGCCTGAAATGGGGGGGCCGTGGGGTTCGATATCGATTGGCAGGCGCGGGCACATGGACCCGCCCGTTGTCAGGTCTGAAAGTGTCATATGTCTGTTTTTAAAGGTTTGAAACCGATCCTGTATGGTGGACGCGAAGTCTGGCCTTTGATCGAGGGGGGCAAAGGGGTTGCCGCCAGCAATCATGCCAGTTCGGGCGCCTGGGCCGCCGCTGGCGGGATCGGCACGGTCAGCGCGGTCAATGCCGACAGCTATGACCCGACCGGAAAGATCGTGCCGCAGTTATATTCACAACTGACCCGCCGCGATCGCCATGAACAGCTGATCAAATACGCGATTGATGGCGCGGTCGAACAAGTGCGCCGCGCTTATGAAATTTCGAATGGGCAGGGCGCGATCAATATCAACGTGCTGTGGGAAATGGGCGGCGCGCAAGCCGTGCTCGAGGGCGTGCTGGAACAAACCCGGGGCATGGTCGCCGGCGTCACCTGCGGCGCGGGCATGCCCTATAAACTGGCGGAAATCGCCGAGCGCTACAATGTCAATTATCTTCCGATCATATCGTCGGGCCGCGCCTTTCGGGCGCTGTGGAGGCGTGCCTATCACAAAGTCGCACACCTGATGGCGGCTGTGGTTTATGAAGACCCATGGCTGGCAGGCGGTCACAACGGGCTATCCAACGCCGAAGACCCGCGCAAACCCGAAGACCCGTATCCGCGCGTCAAAGCGCTGCGCGATATCATGCGCGCCGAAGGTGTTGCCGACAACGTGCCGATCATCATGGCCGGTGGCGTGTGGTGCCTGCGCGAATGGAACAACTGGATCGACAATCCCGAACTGGGGGCGATCGCATTTCAGTTCGGCACGCGGCCGTTGCTGACCGAGGAAAGCCCCATTCCGCAGGGGTGGAAAGATCGCCTGCGCACGATTGAACCCGGCGATGTGCTGTTGCACCGGTTCTCGCCGACCGGGTTCTACTCATCTGCGGTGCACAATCCGTTTTTGCGCAGGCTGGAGGCGCGCAGCCATCGCCAGGTGCCTTATTCCAAAGTCGCGGCGGGTGAACACACCGTGCAATTGGACGTGGGCGTGCGGGGCAAGAATTTCTGGGTCACGCCGACCGATCTGGCGCATGCGCGCGAATGGGCCGCCAGCGGCTTTGAAACCGCGTTGCGCACCCCCGATGACACCGTGGTGTTCGTCAGCACCGACGAACGCGACGTGATCCGCAAGGATCAGGCCGATTGCATGGGTTGCCTTTCGCATTGCGGATTTTCCTCGTGGAAAGACCACGACGATTACTCGACCGGGCGCCTGGCCGATCCGCGCAGTTTCTGCATCCAGAAAACACTGCAGGACATCGCGCACGGCGGCGATCTGGATGAAAACCTGATGTTTGCGGGCCATTCGGCGTATCGTTTCAAACTGGACACGTTCTATTCGAACAACTTTACCCCGACGGTCAAACAACTCGTTGATCGCATCCTGACCGGCGATTAAACCGGGACGGCGAGAATCAGGCGCCTGCGGTCTCGTCGGCTTCGCTGATGCGCATCGGCACGACCAGCGCGACCATCAATGCGACGATCACTGTGCCGATTACGCTCCAGACCACGACCACACCCGCGCCGATGGCTTGCGCTACGACCTGGCGCATCGGGCCCATGCCCGGCGCATAGCCTGTGCCGCCCAGCGTTCCGGCAATCAGCGGTGCGGCGATC
>JAYTHT010000637.1:0-2392 GCA_043732365.1 Novosphingobium sp.
CCGCCTCGTTCTGGCGCAGCGCGCTCAGGTCGAGCCGGTCGGGCCACCAATCGGTGTTGTGGGTCGGTTTGTCAGGATATGGCGCCATCGCGGCATCGGCGGCATGGCCAGCCACCGGGGTCACAAACGCCAGCGCCAGCGCCAGCGCGGAAAGGGAAGATCGCATTAAAAACATCCTCAATAATTTGCGTTCGGGACCGCTGTACAGTCGCACGTGTCCCCGCCGAAAATCGCCGTTTCTAAACGGCGCCGGATCGTTGGACGGGTTTTGCGAACTGACGACACGGTTTCCCCCACCGCATCGAAGCCGGGCAAAACCGTATTGGTTCAGCACCAGGCAACACTGAAGTGGACCCCATCGCCCAAATGACAAAATGGATTTGTCTGCATACAATGATCGACCAAAGCGATCACTGGATCACCGCAACGAAAAAGGGCCCCGCCGGTCGGCGAGGCCCTTTTCATGCAAAATCAGCCACTAGGTGTCAGCGCAAAGACACTACATTGTCGCTGACGCGCGGGTCGCGGCGATCACCGCGATACTGGCTGGCCATCGGTTCATCGCCAACATCATGGACGGCGCTCGCGCCAAAGCCGTTGAACGCGGTTTTCATTGCCGCGCCATAGGCACCCAGCATACCGATTTCGATATAATCGCCAGCGCCGATGTCGGCGGGCAGTTCGAACGGCCCGGCCATATAATCCATATCGTCGCATGTCGGGCCGTAGAAGCTGAACGCCACGGCTTCTGCGGCGCTGTCCTTGTCGCGCAGCAATTGCACCGGAAAGCGCCAGCCAACATGGCATGCGTCGAACAGCGCGCCATAGGCACCGTCGTTGATATACAGTTCGTTATCGCGGCGGCGTTCGACCTGCACAATCATCGAATTGTATTCCGCCGACAGCGCGCGGCCCGGTTCGCACCACAATTCGGCCGAGTACGACACCGGCAGCGATTCATATGTGCGGTCGATCAGCGCAAAGAAATCTTCGAGTGGGGGCGGTTCCATGCCCGGATAGATCGAGGGGAAGCCGCCGCCGACATCGATGATGTCGACCGTGACCGCCGCATCGACAATCGCCGCGCGGACCTTTTCGAGCGCCTGAACAAATGCAAATGGGGTCATGGCCTGGCTGCCGACGTGGAAACAGATACCCAGGCAATCGGCCAGCTGGCGTGTCGCCTGCAACAATTCGCGTGCATCTGCCAGTTCGCAGCCGAATTTCGACGCGAGGCTTAATTCCGAATATTCGGATGACACGCGGATGCGCACGCACAGCGTCAAGTCGGTCGGTTCGATACCGCCATTGGCCGTGGTCGCGGCGGTGCGGATCTTGTCCAGTTCCTCGATCGAATCGAGGCTGAACGTGCGCACGCCATGATCGCGATATGCCTCGACAATTGCGCCGGGCGATTTGACCGGGTGCATGAAGCACAGCACCGCGTCGGGCAGCAGCCCGCGCACCAGCCGCGTCTCGGCAATCGAGGCGACATCGTAATGCGTCACGCCGGTCTGCCACAGGACCTGGATCAGGTCAGGCGATGGATTGGCCTTTACGGCATAGAGAGTTTTACCCGGAAACTTCTCGACAAAGAAGCGGGCGGCACGCGCAGCAGCGTGCGGGCGATTGAGAATGGCAGGTTGTTCCGGCGCGGTTGCGCGGACTACGGCCAAAGCATCGAGATAATGGTGCAACTCAAGGGACCCCCAAACGAATAGTTGAACAAAGCTGCCTTGCGGTATGGAAGTCCCCATGGGGCAGCGAAGGGGGTAAATAGTCCCTTTCCCCCCAGTTTCAAGGGGAAAATGGAGCAAATCTCATCAGTGTCAAAAAACTGAAATATTTGTGCCATTCACCTGCCGCATGATGCGATCGAAAAGAATCGTATCATGCGGCAGGAGTCTATGGTTTTACGTGATTTAATGCGGAAAACCGGCACCCGGTTTGTCGCATCACGCTTTACGCAAATACCGACCGATTGCCTGCCACAGCGGGATCGAAATCGGATCGTTTCCGGCATTGCCCGCAACCGGGTGAGAGCCAAACCGCGCGATCACCAGATCGGCCTCAGGCGCGATCCACAACGCCTGCCCATGGATGCCGCGCGCCGTAAACGCCGCATCTGCACCATGGCTGTGCCACCACTGGCTGCCATAGCTCCAGCCCGGCAGTGACGAATAGCTGTTGCCATCAAACTGGCCGGGCCGCCCGCCTTGCCGGATCGAGGCAATGGCTTGCGCTGGAAACACGCGCGCCCCGTTCAAGCCCCGCCCATCCAGCCGGATCGCTTCACCAAACCGCGCCAGGTCTTCCAGCCGCAGGCACAGGCCTCCGCCTGCAAATGGCGTGCCGATCGAATCGATCATGACATCGGCATCATGCAGGCCCA
>JAYTHT010000638.1:0-8085 GCA_043732365.1 Novosphingobium sp.
GAAGATGGATGCCCGGGATCTCGTCGGGCATCAGGGCGGCGCGATGACGACCAATGTCGCACAGCAGCGGATCAGTCGCGATCTGCTGGACGCGGAAGCTGCGCTTGATGAAGCCTTGCTGCGCCAGTCACGTTTGCTGTCCACTATCGTCAACGCCCGGCGCGAAACCGGGGCGGCGCCGTTCATCGGCCAGGACGCGCTGATGCGACTGGTACGCAGCCAGCAGGCCATGGTGAATGCGGGGGGCGAACTGGCCCGGGTGCACGGCCGGTTGAGCGACATCGCGGTCGAAATGGTCGGCGGCAACGATCCATGCCCGACGCCGGCGTTCGGCAAGAATGACCTTTGGTCCGATAGCGATAGCCTGCAAGAAACGGCTGACCTTTCCACGCACTCACGCGCCGCGTGATTGCCATGCAGGAGCCGGACACGACGACGTCAGCCCGAACCCTTCGCCAACATCGACGGTGAAGGTTTATGCTGTTCGTCTGGTTGACCCGGCTCCTGCTTTGCATCTCGATTTTGTTCGCCGCGCGCAAGGGTGACGAACCGGAACGGATGGTGGCAATCATTCTCGTGGCGACGTTCGTGTTCGATCTCGCCAATCACATGCTATTTGGAGACCCGACATGGTTCGAGGTCAATCCCGGTCACTTCGTGATCGATTTATGGGCGTTCCTGACGCTGACCTGGGTCGCGTTAAAGGCCAATCGCGGCTGGCCCTTGGTCATGAGTGCAACCCAGTTGATCGTCGTCATTGCCCATTTTGCAAAACTGTTCGAAATCGACGAGGCCAGACGCAGTTATTGGGCGATGACGCAAGTGCCCGGGCTGGTGCAATTGATCGTTCTGATGATTGGCACAGCTGCTCATACAAAGCGGCTACGGCGGATCGGCGACTATGCTCGCTGGCGCCCCATCTGATCGCCCATACCGGTTTGGCCGGGATCGGCGTGGCCACTCATGGGGGCGGCGCGGCATGACTGTCTGCAATAATCCCGGCCGCGGGTCGGGCTCTGGACGACCCGGCAAAGTTGAACGCGCGATGCGTGCGGCGCCGGTATCGACATTGCCGCAGATCGTCGGCGATGCCGGCTCGCTTGTCCGGCGCGAACGGCTGGCGCTGACCCTGGCGCGCGAATTCTATGCCGGGCGGCGACGGCGCGCGCGGTATCTCAGCGCCGATCTGTTTGGCGAACCGACGTGGGACATCCTGCTCGATCTGTATGTCGCGGCGCGCGAAAACCGGCGCGTGCCAACGACCAGCGCGTGCATCGGCGCCCATGTCCCGCCAACCACCGCGTTGCGCTGGCTGCGCATCCTGGAAATGCGCGGCATGGTCGAACGCGAGGAGGATGGTCGCGACGGACGGCGTACATTCGTCAAACTGACCGAGCGCGGCAAAACGGTCATGCAGGCCTTTTTGGGCACGATGGCCGACACTTTGCTGGTGGCGCTGAACGGTGCGGATGATCACGTCCTGTCGGACGAAGCGGCGGAATAGCGCGCGTCCTGTCGGGAAGACGGCACCGTGTCCCAAATCCGTTCTTTTGTGTATCTGGTATCAATCTCGGGGGCGGATGCGTGTAACCAGGCGATTGGCGTCCAAGTCTATCACACAATCGGCGCGCCCCGGCAGATCGGCCAGGATCTGCCGGGTGATTCGTTCGTAATGCGCCACAAACCGGATCACTCCGGCGTCGTTCATGACGCCCGGCGCGGGGCAGGTCGGGTCGCGCAAGGCATGCTCCTGTTGCTGGCGCCAATGCACGATCGTGGCGAAATCGGGCGCGCGCAACATGGCCAGTGCGTCAATCCGCGCCCATAGCGTCTGATATGCGCCAGCGAGCGCGGCATTGGCATAGTTCCGCCAGCGTCCGGCGCCGTCCTCTTTGGCTTCGAGTGCGTTGATCGGCTTGGTCAGTTCCGTGGCGGGCTGTGGCAAAGCGCCAATGCACCAACCTTCGAACAGCAACAGCCGCGTGTGGGGCGGTGACCGGTCACCGGGTGCGGGCAAGCGGCGATCGTCGCGCGCTTTGTCGAATCGGGGCAGCAGCGCTGGTTCGCCCCGTTCCAGCGCCGCGATTGTCGCCAGCCCCAGCGCGACATCGTGCGTCCCGGGCACGCCGCGCGTCGCCAGCATTGGATGAACCATCGTCGCCAGCCGTTGCCGCCCGGCACGGGTGCAATACAGATCGTCGAGCGAGAGCGTCGCGGTTGCCACGCCTTGCGCACAAAACGCCTGTTGCAGCGCGGCGGCGAGCGTTGATTTGCCCGATCCTTGCGCGCCCGACAGGCCCAGCACGACCAGCCCATCACGCCGCGCCAGCGCGCGTTGCGCCAGCGCAGTCAGCGCCTGTATGGCTGATGGGTCGGGGAAAGCTGGCATGGCGCCAAGTTTGGGCTCCGTTGCGCGCCAGCGCAAGTGACTCGCGCGCCAGCACAAATGACTCGCGCGCCAGCCCAAGTGACTCGCGCACCGGCACAAGCGGCTTGCAAGGGAATCGCATCGGGTGTCAGGCTGTGCTTCAATCATCGCGAAGGACGCAGACAACCAATGCCCTATCGTTGCGATTTCGCCGGAGAACGCCATCGTTTCGTCAGCCTGGCACAAGTCATGGCATGCGCGTCGTCGGCGCGGTCGGGCGATGCGCTGGCTGGGCTGGCGGCGCAAAGCGCGGCGCACCGCGTGGCCGCGCGCGCAGTGCTGGCCGATTTGCCGCTGCAGCATTTTCTCGACGTCGTGCTCGTGCCGTATGAAACCGACGAAGTTACCCGGCTGATCATCGACAGCCACGATGCCACAGCTTTTGCGCCGATCGCGTCGATGACCGTGGGCGATCTGCGCGACTGGTTGTTGCGGCCCGAAACCGACGGCGCCGCGCTCGCACGCGCCGCACCCGGGCTGACCCCCGAAATGGTTGCGGCCGTGTCAAAGCTGATGCGCAATCAGGACCTGATCATCGTTGCGCAAAAGGTGCGCGTGGTCACCGCGTTTCGCAACACCATCGGCTTGCCCGGGCGGCTGGCGACCCGCCTGCAACCCAACCATCCCGCCGATGATCCGCGCGGAATCGCCGCCGCGGTGCTTGACGGACTGATCCATGGCGTTGGCGATGCGGTGATCGGGATCAACCCGGCGACCGATAGCGTGCCGGGTGCATTGCGTCTGATCACGATGCTGGATGACTTGCGCGAACGATATGCGATCCCGACACAGACTTGCGTCCTGACCCACGTCACCAACAGTCTGGAAATTATCGCGCGCGGCGCACCGGTCGATCTGGTGTTCCAGTCGGTCGCGGGCAGCGAACTGGCCAATCGCGGATTCGGCATCGACCTGGCGCTGTTGAAAGAGGCGCACGATGCGGCGCTGTCGCTGGGGCGCGGCACGGTCGGGCAAAACGTGATGTATTTCGAAACCGGGCAGGGTGCGGCATTGTCGGCCAATGCCCACCACGGCATCGATCAACAGACGATGGAGGCGCGCGCCTATGGCGTGGCGCGCGCGTTCGATCCGCTGCTGGTCAACACCGTCGTCGGCTTTATCGGACCAGAATACCTCTATGATGGCAAAGAGATCATCCGCGCCGCGCTGGAGGATCATTTCTGTGGCAAGCTGCTTGGCCTGCCGATGGGCTGCGACGCGTGTTACACCAACCATGCCGAGGCAGACCAGGACGACATGGACACGCTGATGACCGTGCTGACGGTCGCCGGGTGCAGCTTTCTGATTTGTGTGCCGGGCAATGACGATGTGATGCTCAGCTATCAAAGCTTGTCGTTCCACGATGCGCTGGCGTTGCGCGCAATGCTGGGCGTGCGCGCGGCGCCCGAATTCGAGGCGTGGCTGGGCACGATGGACCTGATCGCGCCCGATGGCACGATCCGCGTGCTGGAAAACGGCGCGGCGGGGCTGGTGCATTTATTGGGTGATGCGGCATGAGCCCTGATGATCTGCTGACGCCCCCTAATCGGCTGACGCCGGCCAATCCGCTGACGCCGGCCGATCAGGCCGCGTTGTGGGACCGGTTGCGCGCGGCAACGCCCGCGCGGATTGCGCTGGGGCGGGTGGGCCATGCGCCGCCGCTGGGCGCGGTGCTGGCGTTTCAGCTCGATCATGCGCGCGCCCGCGACGCGGTTCACGCGCCGCTGGATACCGTCGCGCTGGCGGGCGAATTGGCACCGCTGCCCACGATTACGGTGGCGAGCGCAGCGGGCGATCGCACGACGTATCTGCGGCGCCCCGATCTGGGCCGAAGCCTGGCGCGCGCCGGCGCAGAGCAACTGGCGCTTGTGGGTGCAGGCTACGATGTCGTGATCGTGATCGGCGATGGTTTGTCGGCGGCCGGGGTACAGGCGGGCGCGCCCACATTGGTGCGCGCACTGGTCGCCGAACTGGACGGGCTGACATTGGCGCCTGTGGTGATTGCCACCGGCGCGCGCGTGGCGCTGGGCGATGCGGTCGGTGAAGCGTTGGGCGCGCGCGTGACCATCATGGTGATCGGCGAACGGCCCGGGCTGACCGTGGCCGACAGCCTGGGCATTTATCTGACATTTGGCCCGCGCGTCGGGCGTGCCGACAGCGAGCGCAATTGCATTTCCAACATCCACGCGCGCGGCGGATTGTCCCCGGATCTGGCCGCTGCCTTGCTCGGCCGCCTGTTGCGCGAAGCTTTGCGCCGGGGCGTTTCCGGTGTTGACCTGAAAGACGATGCCGAATTTCTCCCCGCAACTCACTCGTTCCTGATTGCTTCACCAGACAAAACCCCGAATGATGGATAACAGCATGGTGGACCACAGCATGACCGAAACCCGACCGATCGGCCTGTCCCAGCGCCTTGGCGTATTTCATCTGTGGGGCATTGCCGTCGGGCTGGTCATTTCGGGCGAATATTTCGGCTGGAGTTATGGGTGGGCGACGGCCGGAACGCTGGGGTTTCTGGTGGCGACCGCGATGGTCGCGGCGATGTATGTCGCGTTCATCTTTTCGTTTACCGAGCTGACGACCGCAATCCCCCATGCAGGCGGGCCGTTTGCCTATGCCAGTCGCGCATTCGGGCCGTTTGGTGGGGCGATTGCCGGGTTCGCCACACTCGTCGAATTCCTGTTTGCCCCGCCGGCGATTGCGCTGGCGATCGGCGCCTATCTGAAAGTGCAATATCCGTGGATCAACCCGGTCCATGCCGCGACCGTCGCGTATATCGTGTTCGTCACTCTGAATATCGTGGGTGTGCACATTGCCGCGACATTCGAACTGTTCATGACGTTGCTGGCGGTGGGCGAATTGTTGGTGTTCATGGCGGTGGTCGCGCCGTCGTTTCACTGGTCGAACTTTACCGCCGGTGGCTGGGCGGGGCATGACCATTTCAGCATGGCGGCGGTGGGCGGCATGTTTGCCGCGCTGCCGTTTGCGATCTGGTTCTTTCTGGCGATCGAGGGCGTGGCGATGGCCGCCGAAGAGGCACGCGATCCGCGCAGGACGATCCCGCGCGCCTATATCGCGGGTATTCTGACGTTGGTCGCGCTGGCCTTCGGGGTCATGCTGCTGGCTGGCGGATCCGGTGACTGGACCCAGATCGCCAATATCAACGATCCGCTGCCCCAGGCGATGAAGCGTAGTGTCGGCAATTCCAGCGGCTGGCTGCATATGCTGGTCTGGCTGGGCATGTTCGGGCTGGTCGCGTCGTTCCATGGGATCATCATGGGTTATGCGCGGCAGATTTTTGCACTGGCCCGCGCCGGGTTTTTGCCGCGCGGGCTCGCCCGGCTGCACCCACGGTTTCATACGCCCGACCTTGCGACGATTGCGGGCGGGGTGATTGGCGTGGCAACGATCTGGTCGGACAACGTTGTCCATATTGCCGGGCAGTCGCTGACCGCGAGCGTGGTAACACTGTCGGCGATTGGCGCGCTGACAATGTATATCATGGCGATGGCATCGCTGTTCCGGCTGCGCACGATCGAGCCTGATCTGGCTCGTCCGTTCCGCGCGCCGCTCTATCCGTTGGCGCCTGCGTTTGCGCTGGTGATGGCGATGATCGCGCTGATCATGCTGGCGTGGAACAACGCCGAAATCGCAGCGATCTTTGCGAGCCTGATGATCGTTCTGGTCGGCGGATCAATGGTGCTGCGCCGCCGCGATATGGGCTTTGCCGTCGGGCAGGTGGCATAAAAACAGCGCCCGCGCGTTACGCGTTACTCGTACAACAGGTCGTCGGGCGGCGCATTGAGCCCCGCAATGATGTCCGCGCGCTGGTCGGCGGGCAGCATGCCCGGCCGATTGAGCCAGCGGCGCAGCGCCCAGATCTTGCCAGGATCGATCCGCCCGTCCTGCCACTGATCGATCAGGTAATCGCCTGCCTCCGGAATGCCGCCCTTGATTGCCACGATGATATAGGCGAGCGCGTCATTAGGCACTTGCCGGTCGCGATCGTTGTCGATCAATTGCGCGGCCTGCCACGCGCCCGTCGCATCGCCCCGGTCGGCGGCCAGGCGAAACCAGTGCAATTCGTGGCCCTTGCGGTCGATCAGCGGCAGTGTCCCGGCTATAGCCATATAGAAATCCCCGAGCCGCAGCGCCGCCGCACGATCGCCCGCCTCGGCATGGTCTGACAGGCATCGGCCCGCGGGCGTCTGTTCGACGGGTATGCCGTGCTGTGGGGCATCGGCGGACAGGACCGCTCCTGCCGGGCACGCCGAAAGTGTGGGAGTTTTTGCACCGGGCGCGCATCCACAGACGCAAAACACCGTCAGTACCGCGGCTGATAAGTTTTTGCGCACAATCACTTGCCGCGCCTTTCCATGGCCGGTTGATACGTGAAATCGCCCGCATCGCCCTGGCATCCGCCCGTGCGGACAAATACGCATTGCCGCTGTTCGTCGATCGGCAGCGCGCCCTGGTGCCAACATTCGACCAGGTGGAATGGCGCGGGCAGCGTTGGGCCATCGAGCCGCGCGGCGACCATGACGTTGTAACGGCTGACCATCGCATGCGCTTGCGCAGAAGCTTCTGGCCCGTCGAACAACAGCGCGGGCACGCGGCGGTTGAACAGGCTGTTCGCCAGCGCCGGATGATTGGGCTGGTTATACATTCCCAACCCGCACACGCCGGGTTGTTCACCCGCGACGACGAGCGTGCCGAATGCTTTGTCGCCTTGTCCCCAATACATGATGAATACCGGTGCCAGCCCGACCGCCAAGCTCAGGCCTAGCCAGCCCAGGCCCAGCGCAATCAGGGTCGTGCGCTCGTCAGGCATCGCGCCGGCAAACCGGCGCCGCAAAACCGCGCAAAGCTCGACTGAGCCGATCGCCGCTAGCAACACCAGTGTGGTCGCACCCAGAATGACAAAGCGGTATTCCTTGTGCGCGATCAGCGAATGCGGCGCATAGATCGCCGCCGAAATCGCCAGCAGCATTGCCTCCGGTTTCGGCTGCCGCCATGCCCCGATGGCAATCAACGGCACGATCACCAGCGCCGCCCAGGACCACGTTTCGATCTGGTATTGCGCAAACCACCACGGCGGCTGCGTACCAAACATCGCTGCGCCGCCCGCGACCACATTGAACGCAATGCTGTGCCAGATCCACAGCAGCGGCGGATGGCCGGTGATCAGGTCGCACAGTCCGCCCACCGTAATCCCCGCCGCAAAGCCAAGGAGCAGGTTGGGCAAGACGCAGCGCCAATCACGGCCCAGACTCCACAGCGCAACCAGCACGATCGCGGGCAAGTAATGGAATCGCACCACAAATCCCAGCGCCAGCAAAAGCCCGAGCACCAGTGCTGATGCACGGTGCGGTCGAAACCGCAACCGTTGCGCCAGCGCCATCGCCGGAAACAGCAGAGCCATGCCGATGCCCTCTGCCGATGGGCGCACGGCGAAATAAAACACTTCGCACCACGTCGCCGCGACCCAGGCCGCAATCAGCGCATGGCCCCGCCCGAGCGGGCGCGCCAGATCATACCAGGCGATTGGAATACCCAGCGAAATGACCGCCAGCATCGTCCGCATCAGATAGATATGCAGCTGGGTATCGGGCGCAATCGCATGGCCCAGCGCGAGCGGCGGCACCAGCAGGACCGGC
>JAYTHT010000639.1:0-22124 GCA_043732365.1 Novosphingobium sp.
TCAGTTTTACGAAAACCAGATGCAGATCAATGGCGGGCGCAACGATGGATTTGCGGCCTGGGGCGATAGCGGCGGCATGGTCATGGGCCATTATGCGCAGACGAGGCGCGATTTGCGGCTGTGGCAACTGGCGCGCGAATTCACGCTGTGCGACCGGTTTTTCATGGGCGCATTCGGGGGCTCATTCCTCAATCACCAATACCTGACCGCGGCGCAGCCGCCGCTCTATCCGCATGCCGACACCAGCATCGCCCGCGACATGGTGGCGCAGACCGAGGACGGGCCCGGCGGCATCCGGCTGAAACGCACGGACGAATGCAAACCGAGCGCACTCGAGGGCCCGGCCATCTTTGTCAAAAGCCAGATCGCGCCGCCAGCACCCGGCTATCCCGAATTCCACGCGATCAACACGATGCTGCCGCAATACCATTACACCATCGGCAGCAAACTCGACAAGGCCAGGGTCCCCTGGGCGTGGTACGCCGGCGGCTGGGCGATTGCGCAGGCGGGCGGGGCGGGTGATGGGCAATATCCACCATCGCCCAATTTCCAGTTCCATCACCAGCCATTCAACTATTTTGCCGCATTCGGCCCGGGGACCCCCGCACGCGATAGGCGTCTGCGCGATGGCGGGCTGGTCGATACCGCGCGCACCAATCGCCTGATCGCCGATGCGGGAATGCTGCCGCCGGTGACGTTCTACAAGCCGCAGGGCAACCTGAACATGCATGCCGGGTATTCCGACATCGATTCAGTCGACCGGCATATCGCCGCAGTGGTCGATGCCTTGCGCGCCAGCCCGCAGTGGGACCGCATGATGATCGTTATCACGTTCGATGAAAACGGCGGCTGGTGGGACCATGTCGCCCCGCCAAAGGGTGATCGCTGGGGCCCGGGTACGCGCATTCCGGCGCTGGTGATCAGCCCGCACGTAAAAAAAGGCCATGTCGATCACACCACTTACGACACGGGCTCGATCCTGCGCCTGATTACGCGCCGGTTCGGGCTGGAACGGCTCGACGGGCTGGCCATGCGCGACAAGGCGATGATCGATGCGGGCGGTCCGCCGCCCGGTGACCTGACCGGGGCGTTGGATCTGGGTTAAGCACCAAATACAGTTAGTTGGCGTCAGCCAGCCATTGTTCGAGGTATTTGATCGAATAGTCGCCGTTCAGGAACATCGGATCTTCCAGCAAACGCTGGTGCAGCGGGATCGAGGTTTTGACGCCTTCGATCACCATTTCCTGCAACGCGCGTTTCAACCGCATGATGCAACCTTCACGCGTGCGGCCATACACGATCAACTTTGCGATCATCGAATCGTAATATGGCGGGATGCGATACCCGGCATAAAGCCCGGAGTCGACGCGGACATGCATGCCGCCCGCCGCGTGATAGGCGGTGACCAGTCCAGGTGACGGGGTGAAATTGAACGGGTCTTCGGCGTTGATGCGGCATTCGATCGCATGGCCGGAAAACACGATTTCGTCCTGGGTCACCGACAGCGCGCGGCCATCGGCAATGCGGATCTGTTCGCGCACCAGGTCAACCCCGGTGATCGCCTCGGTCACCGGGTGTTCGACTTGCAGCCGGGTGTTCATCTCGATGAAGTAGAATTCGCCGTCTTCCCAAAGGAATTCGATGGTGCCCGCGCCGCGATAAGCCATGTCGGCCATCGCTTTGGCGACAATCCCGCCCATGCGATTGCGTTCTTCGGTGGAAATGACCGGCGAGGGCGCTTCTTCCAGCACTTTCTGGTGGCGGCGCTGCAGCGAACAATCGCGTTCGCCCAGGTGAATGGCTTTGCCATTGCCGTCGCCAAAAATCTGGAATTCGATATGGCGCGGATTGTCGAGGTATTTTTCCAGATAGACCGTGGCGTCGCCAAATGCGGCCTTGGCCTCGCTGCCTGCCGCCTGCATCAACTGTTCCAGATCTTCGGGACCGTTGCACACTTTCATGCCGCGTCCACCGCCGCCCGATGCCGCCTTGATAATCACTGGATAGCCAATTTCGGCCGCGATCAGCGCGGCCTCCACCGGATCATCGATCGCGCCATCGGACCCTGGCACCAGCGGCAGGCCAAGCTTGCCCGCGGTGCGCTTGGCCTCGACTTTGTCGCCCATCGTCCGGATATGTTCGGGCTTGGGCCCAATCCAGGTAATGCCGTGCGCTTCGACGATTTCGGCGAATTTGGCATTTTCGGACAGGAAACCATAGCCGGGGTGGATCGCATCGGCCTGGGTGATTTCCGCCGCTGAAATGATCGCCGCGACATTCAGATAGCTGTCTTTGGCCGCCGGCGGCCCGATACATACCGAATAGTCGGCCAGCCGGACATGCATCGCATCGGCATCGGCAGTGGAATGCACTGCGACGGTTTCGATGCCCATTTCACGCGCAGCGCGGTGGATGCGCAGCGCGATTTCGCCGCGATTGGCGATCAATATGCGCTTGATAGCCATGGCCAGGCTTAAGCGATCACGGCCAGCGGCTGATCATATTCGACCGGCTGCGCGCTGGCGACCAGGATCGCGGTGATCGTGCCGGCGGTGGGCGCGGTGATCGCGTTCATTACTTTCATTGCCTCGATAATCAGCAGGGTGTCGCCCGCTTTCACCGTCTGGCCCACGCTGATGTAATTCGACGCGCCGGGTTCGGGCGACAGATACGCAGTGCCGACCATCGGTGATTTCACGGTGCCGGCCACATCCGTTGCCGGTACAGCGGCGGCGGGCGCAAGTGCCGCAGCGGCAGCCATAAGTGCCGGCGGCGCATATGCCGCAGCAACGGGCGCCGCGGTCAGCGTGCGGGCGACCCGGATTTTGCGCGTGCCATCTTCAACTTCAATTTCGGTCAGGCCGGTTTCGGCCAGCAACTCGGCCAGTTCGCGGACAAGCGCCCGATCGATTGCCATAGTTCCTGTTGCCATTGGGTCGGTGTTCGCGCCGCGGTCTTGCGCCATATGTCGTGATCCTCGCGGGGGGATGAATTTTTGTTTGTAGCGCCGGCCCATGCCCGCGCCGTGACGCGCTGGCAAGAGGGTTGTACAAGGCGAGCCTAGCCCATCACCAGCTTTTAGAGCTTTCCTGCGGCTTCCAGTGCGACAACATAGCTGTTTGCGCCAAACCCGCTGACCGTGCCGAGCGCCGCCATTGCGATATAGGAATGGTGGCGAAACGCCTCGCGCTTGTGGGGATTGGACAAGTGGACCTCGATCACTGGCGTGCGGATCGATTTGATCGCATCGAACAGCGCGACGCTGGTATGGGTATAGGCGCCCGCGTTCAACAGCACCGCGCGCACGTCATTGGCTTGCGCCTCGTGCAGCCAATCGACCAGGTGGCCTTCGTGGTTTGACTGGCGCATGTCGATTTCCAGCCCCAGTTCGCGCGCACGATCTTCCAGCTTTCCGGCGATATCGTCGAGCGTGTCATGGCCATAGATCTGAGGCTCGCGCGTGCCGAGCAAATTGAGATTGGGGCCGTTGAGGACATAGACAAGGCTGGACATGGCGCGGGTTTCCACACGATTGTAGATGTTCCGGCGTGATAGACGCGCGCTGCAAAAGCGCAAGCAAAGCGTATCAGTTGCTCAATTGCCCAGGCTGCATCTGCGATGGGGGCGCAGGCGGCGCGTTATCAATTGGTGCGGTATCGATTACCGGCTGACCAAACTGGGAGTCGCCTTGCGCGTTTTCAGGCGGCGGGGCCTGGTTCGCGGCCGTTTCCTGATAGTGTTGCCCTGCGATCGCTTCGGCGTTCTTGGCGCGCTTTTCGGCAGCGCTGGCGCGCGCCTCGGCGGCGGTCAGGCGCGTTTGCAGATCGGCGACGCTGTCGGACGGCGCCTGCGAACATGCAGCAGTCAGGAACACGGGGGCCAACAGCAGCGCGGCAAGCGCGGCTTTTACATGGGACAGGCGAAGAGCGCGGATCAGAACCATGGCGCTGGCTATACCGGGAAAAGGTTACCCGAAAATCAATCGCGCGCCGGTTTTTCTTCCGGGCGTTCATGCTGAGGACGTTCATCGTGAGGACGGCGGCCCGTCATTCGCAAATAAAGGCGTGAAAAATACGACGGATCGGCAAAGCCAAGCTCGCTCGCGACTTCGCTGGCGCTCGCGCCGGTAAACCGCAACAGCCGCTGCGCCTCTAGCGCCTGTCGGACTTTGCCAGTCATCCTCGCCATAAAGAGCAAATGTCGGGATCGCTCGTGTGGACACGCGCATTGTCTCAAAAACGCCAGGGTTGTGACCCGTCCAGCCCTTCACGCGCGGCGGCCCGCCGTCAATACAGGTTGCCAATGACTGTCCAAAAGTCGCGTGTCCAAAAGTCGTTGGGAGAAACCAAGTGAAAACCGACGTTGCGATCGTTGGCGCAGGGCCTGCCGGGTTGATGTTGGGGCATTTGCTGCGCGCCGCTGGTGTGGCGTGTGTGGTGATCGAGCGGCAAAGCGGCGACTATATCCTGTCGCGCATCCGTGCCGGGGTGCTGGAACGCGGCACGGTCGACCTGATGGTACGGTTGGGCCCCGATGCGCGGATGCGGGCTGAGGGATTGCCGCATGACAGGTTCAACCTGGCCGATGGCGAACGGCTGATCCGGATCGATGTCGCCGCGCTGACCGGGCACAGCGTGATGGTCTATGGCCAGACCGAACTGACCCGTGACCTGATGGATGCAGCGGCGCCGCGCGGGCTTGAGGTGATCTACTGCGCCGGCGATGTCGCGGTGCATGATATCGAGCGCGACGCACCGTTCGTGACATACACTTGTGACGACGCGCCCGCGCGGATCGACGCGCGGATCATTGTTGGTTGCGACGGATTTCACGGGCCCAGTCGGCAAACCATTCCCGACAGCGTCGGGCGCGAGTTCGAACGGGTCTATCCTTTCGGCTGGCTGGGTATCCTGGCCAGCGTGCCGCCGTGCAACCATGCACTGATTTACGCCAACCATGATCACGGTTTTGCGCTTGCCTCGATGCGCAGCGCGACATGCAGCCGGTATTACATCGATGTGCCGTTGACCGAACGCATCGAGGATTGGTGCGACGATCACATCTGGGACGAATTGGCGGTCCGGCTCGGTCCGGAAACTGTGGCGCTGATGACACGCGGGTCGGCGCTCGAAAAATCGATTGCCCCCTTGCGCAGTTTTGTATTCGAACCCATGCGCCGCGGCAGCCTGATGCTGTGCGGCGATGCGGCGCACATGGTCGCGCCGACTGGCGCCAAAGGCCTGAACCTGGCGGCCAGCGATGTGCATTATGCAGCTCAGGCGCTGGTCGCGTTCTTCCAGAATGGCGATGCCGACGCGATCGCGGGCTATTCCGTCAAAGCTCTGGCCCGTGTGTGGAAATGCGAACGTTTCAGTTGGTCGCTGACCAAGCTGATGCATCGCTTTCCCAAGGACGGCCCGTTTGAGCGCCGGATGCAAATTGCCGAACTCGATTACATCGCATCGAGTGAAGCCGCCCGGCGCGCGATTGCGGAAAATTATGTCGGCCTGCCGGTGTGAAACCTGGTTTGGTCAGTCGGGTACTTCACCGTTGCGGCGCAGGACATCGCCGGCAAGGTATAGCGATCCGGTAATCAGCACATCGCCGACCGGCGGCAGCGCGCCCAGCGCTGCGGCGATGTCTGGCGCGCTGCTGAGCGGGATGGCGCTGAACGGCGCAAAGGCGGCGGGGCTGTGCGCGTGATGGCCCGGGGCAGGCACGATTGTCACTGATAGCGCGTGGTCGCCCAACGGCCGCAAAATCGCGCCGGGGTCCTTGTTGGCGAGCATCCCGATCACGACATGAACCGGCGGCTGATCGGCCAGATGGCGCGCGATTGCAATGCCCGCATCGGGGTTGTGACCGCCATCGAGCCAGACCGTGCGATTGCCCGTCAAGCGCGTCAGCGGACCGGGGCCCAGGCGTTGCAATCGCGCCGGCCACTGGGCCGCAACGATCCCGCGCGCCATGGCGTCGGGTGATACGGCCACCGCGCCCTGATGTCGCAGCATCGCGACCGCGAGCGCCGCATTGTCCGCCTGATGCGCGCCGGGCAGACGCGGCAATGGCAGGGTGAGTGTGCCGCGGGCATCGCGATAATCGATGGTTTCACCAATCGCGGCGTGCCAGTCGCGTCCGCGCCGCAGCACGGGCGCGCCACGTGCGGCAGCGGTTGCAGCGACCGTTTCTGCCACGAAATCAGGGTAAATCTGCGTTACCAGCGGCACGCCGGATTTCGCAATGCAGGCTTTTTCAAACGCGATCCGCGCAATCGGGTCCTGGGGTACGCCCGCTTCGGGGATCAGCAGGAACGCTTCGTGATCGAGGCCCAATGTGGCCAGGCCGCAGACCGCCGGGCGGCCCAGCACATTGGTCGCATCGAACCGTCCGCCCAGGCCGGTTTCGATCACGCACGCATCTGCGGGTACGCGCGCAAACGCCAGAAACATCGCCGCAGTGGTTACTTCGAAAAAGCTGGGCGCCAGGTCTTCGCCCACGTCAAGCGCTTCGGCCAACAGCGCCGCCAGCAGGTCGTTTTCGATCAGCCGCCCGGCCAGCCGGATGCGCTCGTTATAACGGACCAGATGCGGCTTTGTTGCGGTGTGAACGACCAGGCCTTGCGCTTCGAGAATGGTGCGTAAAAACGTGCATGTCGATCCTTTGCCATTGGTGCCTGCGACATGGAAAACCGGCGGCAGATGGCGTTCCGGATTGCCCAGCCGATCAAGCAGGGCGCGGATCGTTTCAAGCCCCAGCCGACCCTGCGGCACGGTCAGATCGCCCAGCCGATCGAGCTGCGCCTGGACCGCGCGATCCTCGGAAATGGCGAAGTCATTCATGGTCGGCGGGCCGTTAAGAGCCTTGTCCCGTGCGAGGAGGGCTTGGGAAGTGGGGGAAACGAGGGTGTCGCAAGGTGGTTTGGATCAAGCCGCGCGGGCGGCGGTCAGGTAATCGATCACATTGGCCAGCGTCGCCTTCAGATCATGGCGCGGCACCACCATGTCGATCATGCCGTGCGCGTACAGGTATTCGGCGCGCTGGAACCCCTCGGGCAGTTTCTCGCGGATCGTGTCCTGGATCACGCGTTGCCCGGCAAATCCGATCAACGCGCCCGGTTCGGCAATCTGCACATCGCCGAGCATGGCATAGCTGGCGGTCACACCCCCGGTGGTCGGGTCGGTCAGGACAACGATATACGGCAGGCTCGCAGCATGCAGCCGGCTGATTGCCACGGTCGTGCGCGGCATCTGCATCAGCGACAGGATACCCTCTTGCATGCGCGCGCCGCCCGCAGCGGTGATGGCAACATATGCGCAATTTTCGCGGATCGCGCGTTCGATCCCGGCGATGATCGCGTTGCCTACCGCCATGCCCATCGATCCGCCCATGAAACCAAAATCCTGGACGCCGACGACCGCAGATTTACCCTCGATAGTGCCATAGGCGTTGGTATAGGCATCGGTGTGGGAATTGGCTGCGCGGGCCGTTTTCAGCCGGTCCGAATAGCGTTTGGTGTCGCGGAATTTCAGCGGATCTTCGCGCACTATCGGCGCGGGCAACAGGATGAACCCGGGGTCCATGATCTGATCAAGCCGCCGGTCCGTACCGATCCGGCCATGGTGACCGCATCGCGGGCAGACCGACAGATTGTCTTCATAGTCCTTGATGAACAGCATCTCGCTGCACCCGGGGCATTTGATCCACAGCGTGTCGGTGGTGTCGCGCTTTTGAATGAACGACAGCGAATTGCGAACTTTGGTCAGCCAGCTCATGCCGATGTACACCTTGCCCAGTCACCGCTGGCACTGGCATCCCTGGCACTGTGGACTGCGTGGGCCAGCGCTGCGACCAGTGCGCGCACCGGTTCGGCCGCGTTGACACCATGTTCGGCGATCAGATCGATAATGGCCGATCCCACGACGACACCATCGGCGACGCGCGCAATCGGCCCCGCCTGTTCGGGCGTGCGTACGCCAAACCCGACCGCGATCGGCAGGGTTGCGGTCGCCTTGATCCGCAAGACCGCCTCCTCGATGGAATCGAGCGCGGCCGATTGTTTGCCGGTGATCCCTGCCACCGAGACATAGTAGAGAAAGCCCGACGATCCGTCGAGCACCGTGGGCAATCGCGCCGCATCGGTGGTCGGCGTGGCCAGCCGGATCAGATCGATCCCGCGTGCGCGCAAGGCCGGGCCGATTTCGCCATCTTCTTCGGGCGGAATATCGACGCATATTACCCCGTCGATGCCGGCAGCCGAGGCGGCATCGGCAAACCAGTCAGGGCCGCGTGTCGTCATCGGGTTGGCGTAACCCATCAACACCAGCGGCACATCGTGATGGCGCGCCCGGAAATGGGCCGCGATCGCCAGGATATCAGCGGTTTTCGTGCCTGCGGCCAGCGCGCATAAATTGGCCACCTGGATCGCGGGACCATCGGCCATCGGATCGGTGAACGGCATGCCGAGCTCGATCACATCGGCGCCGCCTGCGACCAATGCGTCGAGGATTGCGGGCGTGGCCGCTGGCGTCGGATATCCCGCTGTCACAAAACACACCAGCGCCGGGTGCCCTTTAGCGAAAGCTGCGGACAGCCGTGTGCTCACAGCGTTACCCCCAGATGGTCGGCGACGGTGAAAATGTCCTTGTCACCGCGACCGCACAAATTGGCGAGGATGATCGTGTCGTTCGGCAATGTCGGCGCGAATTTTTTCACTGCGGCAATCGCATGGCTGGGTTCCAGTGCGGGAATGATCCCTTCGGTCAGGCACAGCAACTGGAACGCATCGAGCGCTTCGACATCGGTCACCGAAGTATACTCGACGCGGCCTTGTTCTTTCAGCCAGGCGTGTTCGGGGCCGATGCCGGGATAATCGAGGCCTGCGCTGATCGAATGGCCTTCGATGATCTGGCCATCATCATCCTGCAACAGATAGGTCTTGTTGCCGTGGAGGATACCGGGGCGCCCGCCGGCCAGGCTGGCCGCGTGTTCCTTGTTCAGGCCATGGCCTGCCGCCTCGACGCCGAGCATTTTGACCGAACTATCGTCGAGGAACGGGTGGAACAGCCCGATCGCATTCGACCCGCCGCCAATCGCCGCAACCAGTATATCGGGCAGGCGGCCCGTGCGCGACAGCATCTGTGCCCGGGCTTCGCGCCCGATAACGCTTTGAAAATCGCGCACCAGTTCGGGATAGGGGTGTGGGCCGGCGGCGGTGCCGATGATGTAAAACGTGTCGTGGACGTTGGCGACCCAGTCGCGCAGCGCCTCATTCATCGCGTCCTTCAGCGTTTTTGCGCCAGCCTGGACCGGCACGACTTGCGCCCCCAACAGCTTCATGCGGAACACATTGGGCGCCTGGCGTTCAACGTCGGTGGCGCCCATGTAGATCACGCAAGGCAGGCCAAACCGCGCGCAGACGGTTGCGGTCGCCACGCCATGCTGGCCCGCGCCGGTTTCGGCGATGATCCGGGTTTTGCCCATGCGCATCGCCAGCAAGATCTGCCCGACGCAATTGTTGATCTTGTGCGCGCCGGTGTGGTTCAGTTCGTCGCGTTTGAACCACACTTGCGCGCCCATGCCTGGCGCTGCGCCTTTGGCCAGCTCTTCAGTCAGCCGGGGCGCAAAATACAGCGGGCTGGGGCGCCCGACATAGTGTTCCAGCAAGTCATCGAATTGCGCGTGGAATGCCGGATCTTCCTTGGCGGCGCGGTATTCGCGTTCCAGGTCGAGGATCAGCGGCATTAGCGTTTCGGCGACATAGCGTCCGCCAAACTGGCCGAAATGGCCGCGTTCGTCTGGCTGAGTGCGGTAACTGTTGGGTTTGGTCACAATCATGGTGTGGCCTTTATAGCGCGGTGCGAAATTGTCCAGATGGCGCCGGGGGTTCGTTCATCTGCCCGCAAGGGAAACGACCATAAATCAGCCGGGCGACGTCGTGGGGGCTGGTCCAACACTTTCCATGAGGAACACAGCATGCGTCTCACAGTTTTGATCCCGGTCATCGCAAGTCTTGCCGGCGCATTGGCGCTGGCGACCCCGGCTTTTGCCGATGAAACCCGCGTCGAAGTGCACACCACCGGCAATTTCTATGGCGGTGACTATCAGCAATCGATCGGCGTCGCGGCCGGTCACGATTTCACACTGGCACCGATGGTCTTTGCCGGCGCCGAAGTTTCGGCCGACAAATTGCTGGCGGCCAATACCTTGACGTCGGTCGGAATCACCGGTCGCGCCGGGGCCAATCTGGGCCCGGCGGGCAAGATTTATGCGGTCGGTGGCTGGGCCACGACGCCGTACCATGGCGGCAATTCCGACTGGGATTTTGGCGCGGGGTATAGCCATTCGCTGTTGTTCGGCACGTACGGCAAGGTCGAATATCGCCACTACACATCGTCAGCACAAGGCGCGACCCCGTCGCGCGACGCGGTAACTTTGGGTTTTGGCGCGCACTTCTGATTTGTTAGGCAGGCGCGCGGTTAACCCCCGCGCGCTGCCGCACAGAATGCGGCAATCTGCACCACATCCTTTACGCCGGGCGCGCTTTCCACGCCCGATGACACATCGACCGCAGGGGCCCCGGTAATCGCAATGGCCTGTGCGACATTGATCGGGTCAAGCCCGCCGGCCAGCATCCACGGCAGCGCCGGGCGCAGGCCCTTCAAGATCGACCAGTCTATGCGCAGCCCGTTTCCGCCCGGCAAATCGGCGCCTTCGGGTGGCTTGGCATCGAACAGGATGCGCTGCGCTGCGGCGGCGTAGTGGTCTGCTTGCGCCAGGTCGGCGCGGGTTTTGATGCCGATCGCTTTCCACACTTCGATGGTGTGACGCGCGGCGACCGCCGCCACCTGGGCCGGGCTTTCGCGGCCATGCATCTGGATGACATCCAACCGCACCGTGCTCAACACTTCGGCCAGAAAATCGGGCTCGGGATCGACGAACAGCCCGACCAGTTTGACATGCCCGGCGGCGCGCGCCGCCAACATTGCGGCTTGCGCCGCCGCAACATTGCGGGGGCTTTTGGCAAAGAACACCAGCCCGACATATTCAGCGCGCGCAGCAATCGCCGCGTCTAGCGCAGCGGGGGTGCTGATGCCGCAGATCTTGATCAGGGGATTGGCCACGTGGTCAGTCGAGGTAGTTTTCGAGCACGACCATCGCAAAGGGATGGTCGCCGGGCGCGGGAAACGCGCGTTTCTCTTCGCGCACGACATAACCGCGCCGCTCGTACCATGCGATCAGTTCCGGGCGGCTGTCGATCACGGTCATTTCCATCAGGCGCGCACCAAACCGTTCGCGTGCGGTGCGTTCGGCCGCCTTGATCAGGCGCCGCCCCATCCCGGCCGCCTGCATCGCCGGATCGACGCACAACATGCCCAGATAGCTGCGGCCATGGCCCTGGTTGGTGACGGTCACCGTTCCGACCAGCGCGCCGTCCGCTTCGGCCAGCACGACCACGCGCGCGGCCTGATCGGTAATCGCATCGGCCAGGTCGGCATCGGTGGTGCGCTCATCATCGAGCAAATCGGCCTCGTGAGTCCAACCCATGCGCGCAGTGTCGCCGCGATAGGCACGTTCCACCAACGCGCGCAAGGCGGACAGGTCGGCCATTGTCGCGGTTCGCAAAACGGGTTCGATCGTCATGCCGGGCGTTGTAGAATGGGGACGGGGAATCAAAGCGTGCCCTCTATCGCCCTCGCGGCAGCGGCCGGGTCTTCGGCGCGGCTGATCGGGCGGCCGATGACCAGCAGGCTGGCCCCGGCATCGCGCGCCGCGCGCGGGGTGACGGTGCGTTTTTGATCGCCCAAACCTGCTGAACCTGATTGCGCAAGACGCAGGCCGGGGACGATCAGATAGCCGTTCTTCCACCGCTTGTGTACCGCGCCGACTTCGTGGCCCGAACACACGATCCCGTCGAGTCCGGCCTCTTGCGCCAGATCGGCGAGGCGCAGCGCATGATCATGCGCGCTGTCCGATATGCCCATCCGCGCCAGGTCGGCATCGTCCAGGCTGGTCAATACGGTCACCGCGACGACTTTGGTGTGCTCACTGGCGGCGGCCTTGGCATCTTCCATCATCGCGCGGCCGCCGGCTGCGTGAACTGTGACAATCGCGGGTTGGAGCACGTGGATCGCCTGCATCGCGGCGGCGACCGTGTTGGGGATGTCATGCAGTTTCAGGTCTAGGAAGATCGGCAGGCCGATTTTCGCAATTTCATGAACGCCATGATGACCATGCGCGCAGAAAAATTCGAGCCCGAGTTTAAGCCCGCCGACATGATGGCGCACTTTTTGGGCAAGCGCGATCGCGCTGTCGAGCCTGGGCATATCCAGGGCGAGATAGATCGGGTTGCTCACTTGTAAGGTCTGTCCTTGTTGGCGAATTTCGCCGGGCCTGGTTAGCGAATTTCGCCGGGGCTTGCGATCGGGTCCGAAACAGTGGCTTGCGCATAAGTGTTTATCGTGTGGCTTTGCACCGCCAGCGTCGCTTCGAGCGTGGCAATCCGGCGGACCAGGCGCCAGCGGCTGGCGCTCAGGATCAGCCAGGTCGGCGCGAAACCGATCGCCAGTGCACCAATGACCAGGCCTGGTGCCCTGGTTTCCCAGATCAGCCCGGGCCAGATGTGCACCGCGACAGCATCAGGATTGGCATATGTAAACGCGATCAGCACCGCCGCGATCAGCAGCCACAAAATGGTTTTCAACACGCGCATCTCGAACCCTTTACGGACAGCCCTCACATTCGACCGTAGATCATCGCGCCCAAAAGTGGAAATCTGATTTGCGGGACCTAAATCCCAAACACCCGGTCGAAAATCGTGTCGATCGCTTTGAAGTGGTAGTCGAGGTTGAAATTGTCCTCGATCTGCGTCGGTGTCAGCGCGGCAGACACTTCGGGATCGGCCTTCAGCAGTTCCAGCAGCGACAGTTCGCCATCGGATTGCCACACTTTCATGGCATTGCGCTGGACCAGACGATAAGAGTCATCGCGCGTGAGCCCGGCCTGGGTCAGCGCCAGCAACACGCGTTGCGAATGGACCAGTCCGCCCATGCGATCGAGGTTTTTTTGCATCCGCGCTGGGTAAATCAGCAGTTTTTCGATCACCGACGTCAGCCGGCCCAGCGCAAAATCGAGCGTGATCGTCGCATCGGGGCCGATGAACCGTTCGACCGACGAATGCGAAATGTCGCGTTCGTGCCACAGCGCGACGTTTTCCAGCGCCGGGGTCACCGCCGAACGGACCACGCGGGCCAGACCGGTCAGGTTTTCGGTCAGGATCGGATTGCGCTTGTGCGGCATCGCCGACGAACCCTTTTGACCGGGCGCGAAATATTCCTCTGCCTCCAGCACTTCGGTGCGCTGCAGATGGCGGATTTCGACAGCCAGCCGCTCGACCGAACTGGCCACGACGCCCAAAGTCGCAAAAAACATCGCATGGCGATCGCGCGGGATGACTTGGGTGGAAACCGGTTCTACCGCCAGCCCGAGCGCCTGCGCCACGTGTTCCTCGACCGCCGGGTCGATATTGGCAAATGTCCCGACCGCGCCCGATATCGCGCATGTTGCGATTTCGGCGCGTGCCGCCACGAGGCGCGCACGGCCCCGGGTAAATTCGGCATAAGCCTCGGCCAGTTTCTTGCCAAATGTCGTGGGTTCGGCATGAATGCCGTGGCTGCGGCCAATCGTCGGCGTGTATTTGTGTTCGAGTGCGCGGGTTTTGATCGCGGTCAGCAGCTTGTCGATTTGCGCAATCAGCAGGTCGGCCGCGCGCGCCAGTTGCACGCTGAGTGTGGTGTCGAGCACGTCGGAACTGGTCATGCCTTGATGCATGAACCGCGCTTCCGGGCCGACTTGTTGCGCGACCCAGTCGAGGAACGCGATCACATCGTGCTTGGTCACCGCCTCGATCGCGTCGATCGCGGCGACATCGATCACCGGATCTGTGCCCCACCAATCCCACAATGCCTGCGCCGCGCTGGCTGGCACGACGCCCAGCTCGGCCAGTTTGTCGGTCGCGTGCGCCTCAATCTCGAACCAGATGCGATAACGCGCTTCCGCTTCCCAGATTGCGGTCATCTGCGGGCGGGCATAACGGGGGACCATGGTGTTCCTTATCGCATCAGGGCGGGCCCTCGCGCCGCTACGGGTTGAGGGGCGCAAAGGCAAGGGGCCCCTGTGGTCCGGCCCTAGATCAGGCCTTTGGCTTTCAGCGACACATGCCCTTCGCGTCCGATGATCACGTGATCGTGGACGGTGATGTTCAGATGACGGCAGGCCTCCATGATTTTCTGGGTAACCTGGATGTCGGCACGGCTGGGCTGGGGGGATCCCGAAGGATGGTTGTGCACCAGGATCAGCGCAGCGGCACCAATCGCCATGGCCTTGGCAATGATTTCGCGGGTGTAGATCGCGGATTCGTCGAGCGTGCCGTCGCTGACCACCTGATCGAGCAACAACCGGTTTTGCAGATTGAGATACAATACACGCACGCGTTCATGCGTCAGATGCGCCATGTCGATATGCAGGTAATCGATCAGCGCCTGCCAGCTGGACAGCACCGAATCCTCTCGCATCGTCGTTTGCGCCAGCCGGCGCGCCGCGATCCCGGCAATTTTCAGCGCGGCGGCGGCGGTTTCCTTGATGCCCGATATCTGCATCAACGCATGTGGTTCGGCATTGAACACGCCCGCCAGCGATCCGAATGTCTGGATCAGCACGCGCGCCAGTGGCTTTACATCCTTTTGCGGGATCGCGGTCATCAACAGGTATTCGATCACCTCATGGTCGGCCAGCGCATCGTCGCCGCCGTCAAGCAGCCTCTGGCGCAACCGGCTGCGATGGCCCGACGTGTCATGGCCTGTCTCGCGCACACGGTTCGCAAGCGCTTTGCGCGCGTCATGTGCTTTCCCGTTCGAACGTGTCGCGGGGGCAGAAAACAGGTTTGGTTCATCGCTCATGCGGGACAGAGCATTGCCCAAGCGGGGCAACTGCGCAAGAAGGGGCACGATGGCGGACCGTTCCAATTTGGCGAATACTGAGGATACGATGCGGGACGGCCAGTCTGACGGCCAGTCTGGCGGGCATTCTGGCGGGCCCGGTTTGCGTCGCCGCCGGATGTTGCGCGTCGCCATGGCGGGCGCCGGCATCGCCGCGCTGGCGCTGGGGGCGACGTGGGGCATGCGCGAACGGATCGCCAGCGACCTGATCGATCGGCAACTGACCGCGCTGCATTTGCCCGCGCAGTATCGCATCGACGCGGTGGGCGTCGGCCGTGAAGTGCTGGGCGCGGTCGTCGTGGGTAATCCGGCGCATCCTGATCTGGTGATCGAACGCGCCGAAATCGTGCTGCGTTACGGGTATGCTGGGCCCGAAATAGACCGGATCATTTTGATTCGGCCACGCCTTTATGGTCGACTGGTCGCCGGGCGAGTCAGCCTGGGTTCGCTTGACCCGTTGATTTACGCGCCATCGACTTCGCCGCTGCGCTTGCCCGACTGGTCGTTGACACTGGTGGATGCGCGCGGGCGGGTTGATAGCGGTTACGGCGCATTGGCCTTTTCCATCGATGGGGCGGGGCGCCTGTCTGATGGTTTTACGGGCAAAGTGGGCGCGCTGGTGTCGCAGGCGCAGTTGAACCCCCAGTGCGTGTTGGCGCGAACGACTTTGTATGCTGCCGTGTCGACGCGTGGCGGGCTCGTCCATGTCGCGGGGCCCTTGCGGCTGGCCGGGGGGCAGTGCGGGACCACGCGCATGGCGCCCGGAAAAGTCGATTTGACGCTGGGCGGGGATGCCACGCTGACCGATTGGACGCTCGGCGGGCATTTGGCGCTGGGGCGGATCGACAGCGGCAAGACGCTGACGCTGGCCGGGCTTGGCGGAGAAACCGGGCTGCATTGGCAGGCCGGGCAGGGCGATCTGGCCGGGCGGGTGACTTTGAATGCCACCGGCATCGCTGCGCCCGCCATGCGGCTGGGCAGTTTGCGGCTCGATGGCATAGTCCATGCGCGGCAGGATCGGGCGGGATCGGGGTTCGGGCTCGATTTTCGAGGCGACATCGATGGCAAATCGCTGGCGCGCGGTCCGGCGGCGCTGGCTGCGTTGGGCCGGGCGCAAGCGCGCGCGCGGGGGACGCCGATCGGGCCGCTGCTCGATCGCGCCGCCGCTGCGCTGGCGCGCGAAGAACCAGGCGATCATCTGGCCGGTTCGATCGGCGTGCACAGCGACGCCGCTGGCTGGCGTATTGCGGTGCCATCGCTGGCGCTGCGCGGCGGACGCAATGGACAGACGCTGGCCAGTCTTGACCAGATTGCGGTGACATATGCCAGTGACGGCATTCCCAGGCTGACCGGCAATTTCAAAACCGGGGGCGCGGACATGCCCGCGATTACCGGAACGATGCAGTCGGGCGGACGTGGCGGGGCCGGCGGGCCCGGCGGGGCGCATTTCAATCTGGCCATGGCGCGTTACTCGGCGGCTGATGCGCAATTGGCGGTGCCAGCGATGGTGGTGACACAGCTCGGCAATGGTGCACTGACATTTGCAGGCACGGTTGCGCTGGACGGGCCGGTCAGCACGGGGCGGATCGATAACCTGGTTTTGCCGGTCGAGGGCGGCGTGGCGACCGATGGCCAGGTGTCGCTGCTGCACCATTGCGCCCGGCCGACATTTGATCGCCTGCGCGTGGGCTCGCTCGATCTGACGCGCGGCGCGATCACGCTGTGTCCATCAGATGGTGCTGGCGGCGGCGCGATCGTGCAGACCAATGGCCACACATTCAGCGTCGCGGCCACCTTGCCCGCGTTTGGCTTGTCAGGTCGGTCGGGTGATGCACCGCTTGCAATCCATGCCGGCGGCGCGCGGATCGCGTGGCCAGGCACAAGCGCCATGAGCGCAGTCGATGTCATGCTGGGCAAATCCGACACTGCCGATCATGTACACCTCGCCAGCGTGATGGTTGCGACCGGGTCCGGCGGCGCGTTGGGCGGCACGTTTACCGGTGGCAATGTCGCGATCGCCGCGATGCCGGTCACACTTGGTGCGGCCGCTGGCGACTGGGGACTGAATGGTGGGCGGATGACGCTTGGCGGCGGCGCGTTTACCGTGACCGACACTGCCAATCCGGCGCGGTTTGCCCCGATCGGTGTGCGCAATGTGACGATGACGCTGGCCAGTAATGGGGCGGGGGCCAGTAATGGGGCGGGGGCCAGTGACCGGATCGATGCGCAGGCCCAAATGGTCGCGCCAAGGCCCAATGGTAAGCCAAGCGTCAATCTGGCCAATATTGCGCTGCATCACGATCTGGGCAGCGGCATAGGCCACGCCGATGTCACGCTGACCGGACTGACTTTCCGCAACCCGGCAGCGAAGGATTTTGCCAAGGAAAAAGTAGTCGCGCTACAGCCGGGCGATCTGTCGATGCTGGCCAAAGGCGTCATCGCCAATGCCAACGGGACCATCCAGGGCAAAGCGCGATTTGACTGGAATACTACTGCGCCGGGCGGCGGCGTAACCAGCAGCGGGCGGTTCAGCAGCGACGATTTCGATTTCGCCGCCGCCGTCGGCCCCGTCGAAGGTTTGTCGGGCACTGTCGAATTCACCGACCTGATCCATCTGGTGACCGCGCCACATCAGGTGCTGAAAATCGCGAGCATCAATCCCGGGATCGAGGTGGTGGGCGGCACGGTCGATCTCGAACTGCACAAAGGCGATGTGCTACAACTCAATCATGCGCAATGGCCGTTCGAGGGCGGCACCTTGCAGCTTGAACCGGTCGAATTGCATCTGGGCAGCGCCGATCCCTACAAATTCACGCTGGCCATCACCGGGCTGGAGGCGGGGCGGTTTCTGCAACACATCAATATGTCGAACTTGTCGGCGACGGGTCTGTTTGACGGGCGCCTGCCTTTGATATTCGATGCCAATGGCGGACGCATCGCGGGTGGCCAGCTGATCAGCCGGCCGCCGGGCGGCAATGTCAGCTATGTCGGAGCGCTCAGTTATCGCGATCTGTCGCCGATGGCCAACTACGCATTTCGCATGCTGCGCTCGGTCGATTATTCGACGATGACGATCGGTCTGGACGGGGATCTGGCCGGCGAGGTCGTCACCCGGGTCAGCTTTGGCGGGATCCATCAGGGTAAAGGCGCGCAGATAAACCTGATCACGCGGCAACTGTCCAAGCTGCCGGTCCAGTTCAATATCAACATCCGCGCCCAGTTTTACCAATTGCTCGGTTCGTTGCGATCGCTTTACGATCCCACACTGGTGCGCGATCCGCGCGAGCTGGGCCTGGTCGATACGCAAGGCCGGCCGGTCCACCAACATCACGGGCAAGTCACCGTCGAGCCCGTCTCCACCAAACCCGGTCCCGCAACACCGGGCGGTCCTGCCAGTCCGAAACCCGGCGCCATTCAGCCCCAAGCAAGCGGAACTATGCCATGACACACGTGCGACCAAACCACCTGACCGGCATCGGTATAGTTCTTACTTTGGCGCTGGGCGGGTGCGTTACGGTAAAGGCGCCGGACAAACCGATCGTGATCGAACTGAACGTCAATATAAAACAGGAAGTTATCTATCGGCTTTCGGGCGATGCCGCCCAGACGATTGATAAGAACGCGGAGATTTTCTGATGGTGATGCGTAAACATACGATTCGCGCTGGCGTCGCCATCGCATTGGTGGCGGTGGTTGCCATGCCCGCCTTCGCCCAAGTGCGCGATCCGATGTATTCGGCCGCACGTTCCGAAGGCAAAGTGGGCGAACAGGTCAACGGCTATCTCGGGTTTGTCGCCCCGGCGGGGCCGGGCCTGAAAAAGGTGATCGAAGACCTCAATATCCGGCGCCGCGCGGTCTATGCCGACAAAGCCAAGGCAGCGAACGCGACGATTGAGGAATATGCGCTGACTTCGGGCTGCCTGTTGATCAGCCACACCGCGCCCGGCGAAAAATACCAGGCACCCGATGGGTCGTGGCAGACGCGCACGGCGTCTGCGCCGCTGCGTGATCCCCGCTGCCCCTGAGAGTTTGACTCGAAACTCGCGAAAAAGCGAGTTTCGAGCCCGACATCAGGCTATTCACGCATACGAATCGCCAACGTGAATCCGCCAGCGCCAAATGCGGGCCCAACGTCCTTGCTAGCGGTTGACTTGAATGGGACCCCCGCTTAAGGGGCAGGCGCTCTCGGCAGACTTGTGTCGGTCGTGTGTCGCATTGTCGGGGGGCTACCCGGGTTTTTGCCCGTCGTCCTTCGTAATCAAAGGATGCAACGCATGGACGATGACCAGTCTGACGTGACACCCATGGACGGGGATGCGCGTACCAGATCGCTCGATGCCCGGCTGAAAGCCGCTCGCGAGCGTGAAGAAAGCAAGGCCCCGTCGCCCGAAACCACAAGTTCCGATGCGTCGTATCGCGCGGGCAACCAGGTGCTGGCGGATCTGTTGGGTGGCGTATTGGGCGGGTTGTTTCTGGGCTGGGTCATTGACCAATTTGCCGGGACGCGACCGTGGGGTCTGTTGGTGATGTTGTTCCTGGGAATCGTCGTCGCTTTCAGGAACATCATCCGACGCTCCGGTACCGAGACCCCGTCGTAATCGGGCTATGGTTTGATTTAGTAAGCAGGCGTTTAGTTAAGTAGGCGTTTAGTCGAGTAGGCAGGGACCCGAAGCGTGGCAGTCGAAGCGAAAGTCGATCCGATGCACCAGTTTGCCATCGAACCGCTATTCGGTTCGAATGGCTGGGCAATCGCAGGTCATAATGTCGCTTTTACCAATTCATCGATGTGGATGGCGCTGGCCACGCTCGCGCTGATCGTGTTCGTCTATGGCGGATTGAAACGCGAAGTCGTGCCCGGTCGCTGGCAGATGGCAGTCGAAAGCTTTACCGGCTTTATCGATGCAATGCTCGCGACGAACGTCGGGCCCGGGGGCAAAAAGTATGTCCCCTATATCTTCAGCCTGTTCATGTTCATCCTGTTTGCGAACTTCATCGGCCTGGTGCCATTTGGCCTGATCGGCATTCGCCCGTTCACGTTTACCAGCCATTTCACTGCCACCGGCGTCCTGTCGGTGATGTCGTTTGCGATTGTGCTGATTGTCGGGTTTGCAAAGCACAAGCTGCATTTTTTCTCTCTGTTCATTCCGCACGGTACTCCGGTGGCGATGATCCCGCCGATCTTTGTGGTCGAACTGATCTCGTTTCTGGTGCGCCCGTTCTCGCTTGGTCTGCGGCTGTTTGTTGCGATGATGGCGGGGCATGTGCTGCTCGAAGTGTTGTCGAGCTTTGTCATCAGCGGTGGTAATGCCGGTCCGCTGCTATTTGTCGTTGCGGGCATACCCAGCTTTCTGTTGATGGTTGGGATCTGCGCGCTGGAAATTCTGGTCGCGGGCGTTCAGGCTTATGTCTTTGCGTTGTTGACGTGCGTCTATCTCAACGACGCAGAAAACCTTCACTGAAACCTGTTCACCCAACAATCATATCGTCACCCACAAATCATATAGTTGACCATCAAGGGAGTTTTTTAAAATGGACGCAGAAGCTGCAAAGCTGCTCGGTGCTGGCCTGGCCGCAATCGGTGCGGGTCTCGCCTCGATTGGCGTTGGCAACGTTTTTGCCAAGTTCCTCGAAGGCGCGCTGCGCAACCCCGGCGCCGCCGACAGCCAGCAGGGCCGCCTGTTCATCGGCTTCGCCGCTGCCGAATTGCTCGGCCTGCTGGCATTCGTGATTGCCGCGCTGCTTATCTTCAAGTGAGCAACGCCAGCCGGGCCATCAGGCCCGGCTGTTGGTACCGGCCGCCGGGCCTGATGGCCCGGTTGCAAAATACCGGAACGATGCGAGCGGCGGCCCGTTATCAACAGGCCGCCGTCTGATCCATCTGGAACGGGTCGCTGTTTTAACGATGGCGATACAAGATTGACGTTTCCGCGCGAAAAGAAACCCGACATGCCTCAGATCAGCCAGTTAGCAGATACAGTCTTCGGTCAGGTTTTCTGGATGCTGGTGTTTTTCGGCCTGACCTTTTTGATCGTCGGGCGCGGCATGGTGCCCAAAGTCGTGGCCACCATGACCGACCGCAACACGCGCATCGCCGACGACCTGGCTGCGGCACAAGCGGCGCGCACGGCGGCAGAAGCCGAACAGGATGCCTGGCTCGAAACCGAAGCAGGCCAGCGTGCACGGGCGCACGAACTGGTCGTCGCGGCCAAACATCGCGCGGCAGCCGCCACCCTGACGCGGCTTGCCGAAACGAGTGCACGTCTCGACGCACAACTGGCCGCGGCCGAGACACGCATCGCCGGCGTGCGCAAAGCCGCGATGTCTGAATTCGAAGCGGTAGCCGCCGATGTGACACAAGACATCGCGCAGCGGGTCGCGGGCCTTGCGGTTAGCACCGATGACGCGCGCAGCGCGGTAAAGGGATCTTTTGCGCATGGCTGATTTCCACGAAGTAGCCGAACCCCTGCTGTTTGGCACGATCCCGCCAGTCGCGATTGTCAGCGCCTCCATGGCGGTGTTGATTGCAGTCATGCTGTGGAAAAAGGTCCCGGCGATGATCACCGGGATGCTCGACAAGCAGATCGTGGCGATCCGCGAGCAACTGCAAGAAGCGCGCGTATTGCGGGCCGAGGCCGAACGGTTGCGCGCCGATTATGCCGCACGGATCGCCAGCGCCGAAAAAGATGCAGAAGCGATGCTCGACCATGCCCGGCAAGAAGCCGAAGCGATCGTGGCGCGCGCCGCCAAGGATACCGCTCAGGTCATCGGACGCCGTGAAAAGATGGCCTCGGACAAAATCGCCGCTGCCGAACATGCTGCCATCGACGAATTACGCCAGCGCGCGGTCAATGCCGCCGCAGGCGCTGCAGCGCAATTGATCGCGGCTCGCCTGGGCGCCGATGCGGACCACGCATTGGTCAGCAGCGCAATCAGCAGCCTGGCAAACTGACCACGGTTTCCTGGGGTTGAACCGCAGGTAACCAGTTTATCCAGACCCTGGCGCAACGCTGTTTTTGATTTCTCCTGGTTCAATGCGTTGGATCAACCAGCTCAGGCTGAACCTGGCTTTTTTCCAAGCCTATAACGCGCGGTGCATAACCAGCACGTCAACCAGTCCCATTGTCGGATGAT
>JAYTHT010000640.1:0-8031 GCA_043732365.1 Novosphingobium sp.
GGGATCATCGCGATGCACTGCACCACACCGATCAGGAACGACCGTTTTGCCGGCAGCGCGCTGACTGGTTCATAAGCGCGTTGGCGCGCGATGCGTTCGATCAGGATGATCGCGACGCCGCCTGCGATCAACGCAATCGCCACGACGATCGGTGATTCGAGCAGAACATCGATCTTTTTCTTTAGCAACACGCCCAGCACGGCAGCCGGGATGAAGGCGACCAACACGTTGCGGATGAAATGCAGTGATGCGGTTTCTCGCCGCAGCGCGCCGCGCACAACATCGGCAAACGTGCGCCAATACAGCACCACCACCGCCATGACCGCAGGCAGCTGGATGACAATATTGAACACTTCCCAATCTTTCAGGTCATACCCAAACAGACGAGTTGCCAGCACCAGATGGCCGGTCGAGGAAACAGGCAGGAACTCGGTCAGTCCCTCGACGATGCCGAGTACAACGGCGGTTAGATTCAGATCCATGGCCGCAGGGGATTGCCGCAGCGCAGCAGAGTGTCAAGGTTTGATATGGAGTTCCGCACCGGCATTCGGTGGACGCACGCAACCCGGATTTACCAGACATGCACGTCGAGGACGGGAGGAGGAGCGTGTCTCCCGACCGAGTCAATCGAGCAGCGTCGCCGCGCCGTCGAATTGCAACCGGGCCAGCCTCGCATATAGTCCGCCTTGCGCGGTCAACGCGGCATGCGTGCCCTGTTCGACGATCCGGCCCTGGTCCATAACAATGATGCGGTTCGCCTGGCGCACTGTGGCCAGACGGTGCGCGATGACCAGCGTCGTGCGCGATTGCATCAACCGGTCGAGCGCGTCCTGCACCAGCCGTTCGCTTTCGGCATCGAGCGCGCTGGTCGCTTCATCGAGCAGCAGGATCGGCGCGTCGCGCAGCAGCGCGCGAGCAATCGCGATACGCTGGCGCTGTCCGCCCGACAGCCGGGTGCCATCTTCGCCCAGGAACGTGTCGAGCCCCTCGGGCAAGTCTTTCAGAAAAACATCGGCATGCGCGGCGCGCGCCGCTTCCCAGATTTCGGCGTCGGTCGCCTGCGGCTTGCCATACCGCAAGTTATCGCGCGCGCTGGCGGCAAACAGCACGCCTTCCTGCGGCACGAGCGCCATGCGCGCGCGCACTTGCGCGGGATCGGCCTCTCGCAAGGGCACGCCATCGATCCGCACGGTCCCCGCCTGCGGGTCGTAAAACCGCTCTGCCAACAGAAACAGCGTCGATTTACCTGCGCCCGATGGCCCGACGATCGCGACGGTCTCGCCCGGCTCGACCGCCAGCGAAAAATCGATCAGCGCGGGCGCTTCGGGCCGGCTGGGATAGCGGAACGACACATTTTGAAACGCGATTTGGCCGCGCGGCGGGCTGGGCATTGCGATCGGGCGGGCAGGAACCGCAATTTCGGGGGTTACCCGCAACAGTTCGCTCAACCGTTCGGCGGCACCCGCGCCGCGCACCAGATCGCCATAGACTTCGGTCAGCGCCTGAAACGATCCCGCGACCAAGCCACCGGTCAGGACAAAGGCGGCGATTGTGCCACCGCTGATTTTGCCCGCGGCCACGCCCAGCGCGCCCTGCCACATCAGCGCAGTCAATCCGCCCAGCACCAGCACGATGATAATGGCGGTCATCATCGAACGGATCAGAATGCGACGGCGGGCGGTGTCGAATGTGCGCTCTACCGCTTCGCCAAACCGGCCCAGCTCGCGCTGTTCCTGACCGAATGCCTGGACCACTTTCATCGCACCGAGCACTTCGGCGGCGCGCACCCCGACCATCGCGACCCGGTCCTGGCTGGTGCGCGATGCGCGGCGCAGACGGCCGCCAAACACAGTGATCGGCACCACCACCACCGGAATACCGACCAGCAGTTCGGCGGTCAGCGCCGGGGCCATGGCAAACAGATAGATGATCCCGCCCACCGACATGATGACATTGCGCAGCGCGATCGACACGGTCGTGCCGACGACTTGTTCAATGATCGCGGTGTCCGATGTCAGGCGCGTCGAAATTTCCTTGGGACTGTTCTCTTCGAAGAAACTGGGCGGCATGCGCAGCAGGTTGGCCTGCACTTTCATGCGGATATCGGCGACCACGCGTTCGCCCAGCCACGATACGAAATAGAACCGCGATGCTGTCCCGAGCCCGAGCACCACGACAATCGCCAACAGCATCGCGAACCACTGACCCAGCGCATGGACATCTGCGCCCCGGGCGAAGCCTTTGTCGATGACCATGCGAAATCCGAACGGCACCGCCAGGGTCGCGGTCGATGTGACCAGCAAAGCCGCAGCAGCGCACGCGACTTTGGCCGGATAGTTCAGCGCCTGGTCCAGGATCATGCGCAACGGCCCGAGCGAGCGCGGCCGTACCGGCTCTGTTGGGGTGGCTGCGGGTGCTGGGGGCGATACGATTGTCGGCGATGCGGTGTGGGCGTCCATATCTGATCGCCTAACCCATTTTTCGCCGTAACGGTATGGCCCAAATTTAGTGGGTGCACACTATTGCAGCGCAGTGTCATGGGTAATGTAAAGGGCCATGAAGTGCATGCTGCATTGCACAATCGGCCCAGTGCGCCCACATACGTTGAGGTGGTCGCAAACTGCGATCAAATCGACGCCAGAAAACCGGGAATCCCGTGCCGATGTTATACAGGGCTTATGAAATTCAGCGTTCGCTACTCAACGCGGGCAGCGCAATGGCCGGGATGGCCGCCGAATTGCTGAACAATCAGCGGTATCCGTTTGCGCGGACGGCAGGCACCCAGGCGATGGCGTCGGCGCTCGATGTGTTTGCCCATGCCGCCGCGCCGCGCGGCAAACCGGTCTTTGGCCTCGACACCGTGACTGTCGGCAACCGCCGCCATGCCGTGATCGAAACCACCGAAATCCGCCGTCCATTTGGTGATCTGAAGCGGTTTGCACGCAAGGGCCTGCCTGCCGATGCGCCGCGCCTGATGATTGTTGCGCCGATGAGTGGGCATTATGCGACACTGTTGCGTGGTACGGTTGAACGCATGCTGGAACACCATGTCGTCTATGTCACCGACTGGGCCGATGCCAAGCTGGTGCCGATGGATCAGGGACGTTTCGATCTGGACGATTTTATCGACTATCTGATCGCGTTCCTGGAATATATCGGCCCTGGCGCGCATGTGATGGCGGTGTGTCAGCCATCGGTTCCCGCCTTTGCGGCAACTGCGGTGATGGCCAAGGCGGGGCATCCATGCCGCCCTGCGACATTGACGATGATGGGCGGGCCGATCGACACGCGCGAAAGCCCGACTGCGGTCAACGATCACGCGACCAAGAAGTCCTATATCTGGTTCAAACACAATGTGATCGCCGACGTCCCCGGCACGTATCCGGGGGCCGGACGTAAAGTCTATCCTGGCTTTATCCAGTTGGCGTCATTCATGTCGATGAACCTAGGCAGCCACATGATGAGCCATTACGGCCTGTTCAAACATCTGGTGCAAGGTGACGGCGAAAGCGCGGATGCGACCAAGACGTTTTATGAAGAATACCGGTCGGTGTGCGACATGACTGCCGAATTCTATCTGCAGACGGTCGATGTGGTGTTCCAGACCCACGCGCTGCCCAAAGGTGAAATGGTCCATCGCGGCCAGATCGTTGATCTGGGCGCGATCACCGACACCGCGATTTTGTGCATCGAGGGCGAACGCGACGATATTTCCGGCATCGGCCAGACCCGCGCCGCGCTGACCATCACACCGGGCGTGCCCGACGCGATGAAGAAATACCACTTTGCGCCCGATGTCGGCCATTACGGCATATTCAATGGCACGCGCTGGCGCAATGCGATCGCCCCTGTGGTCGATGACTGGATTGCGCGTCATGACCGGCACACGCACACTGGAAAGCTGTCCGCGGTCGCGTGAAACCTGCCTGAACCTGGTTGACGGCCCCCCTGGCAATGCCGTCAATCAACCAGCGCCCGCATGGGCGTATTCAGGATAAGGGGCTTTCGGGAAATCAAATCCCCCGGACGCTTAAACGAAAAACTGGGTGATCCATTCGCAGATCAGGGCGGGCTTGGCTTCGTCCTCGATCTCGATCGTGATTTCCATCGTCTGTTGCCATTGGCCGGGGCGTTTTTCGTCAATTTCCAGCAATTTGAAATGCCCGCGAATGCGTTTTCCCGACCGGACGGGTGACAGGAAACGGGTTTTGTTGCCGCCATAATTGACGCCCATCTTGATCCCGGCCGGGCGCGGGATGTCGCTTTCCTGGGTCAACAGCGGGATCAGCGACAATGTCAGGAAACCGTGCGCGATCGTGCCGCCAAACGGCGTTTTGGCCGCCGCGACCGGATCGATATGGATGAACTGGAAATCGCCGGTCGCTTGCGCAAATTCATTGATCCGCTGTTGCGTCACTTCGACCCATGCGGACGTACCGACGACCTTGCCGATCTGGTCTTTCATGGCGTGGGCGTCAATTGTCTTGGGCATGCTCGTCCCTTTGTTGTGTCCTTGTTGGGTCCAGTCATGCCGCCTTGCGCACCGGCGCGCAATGGCCAATTAATCAGCCAATTAAGCGGGGTGGCGCTGGCCGAGGCGGTGCGCGGTCGTCCCCAAGCAGCGGGCCGGCTGCATTTGGGCGGCGCACTGCCATATATGGCCCCGGCATAACGGGCGCAGGGATACCAGGTTCCGGGATACCAGGTTCCGGGATACCAGGTTCCGGGCCGGGTTGGATTGGCCGCCGTATCTGCCGTTGGATCCGGCGCGTTTCGGCAGCGGCCTCGTCCAGGCGGCCGACATACGCGGCCAGCCCGCATTGCAACCCGACCAGCATGTAACAGAACGGCTGAAACGCGATCCCGACAAAGGCGCCGCCGACCAGATAGACGATTTGCGCCTGCTGCAATGCATCGGCCAATGGGCTGATCCAGCTCATGTTTTCGGGTGGGTTGGTGCGATATCGCCGCCGGATGCGCTCCATCTGCACAACGCCCAGGATATGCAGCAGCAGCCACAGGCCCAGCCCGGGATAGCCCTGCTCGCCCAGCATTTCGAAATAGCTGGAATGATACGCGCGCCCATGTTCCAGGATATGTTCGGTACCGACCGGCGTATTGTGCCCGTCGGTCGATGTGATCACTTTGTCATAGCTGACGGTGTCCTGCCGGAATGCGTCAAAGCCGCCGCCAAACGGGTGCGATTTGGCAAATTCGATCGTCCATTCCCACACCGCGACGCGGGTGCTGGCCGATTGATCGGACTGATGATTGCTGATCGTGCCCATTCGCTCGGTAAAGCTGGTGGGTAGCAGCGGCAGCGCAATCGCGCCGCCCAGACCGATCAGCGTCAGATACAAAACGCGCCGTTTGGTACTGCGCAATTTCAACAGGCCCAGTACGGCAACGCAGATCAGCCCGGTGCGCGCCTGGGTGCCGACCGGCATCAGGATCGCCGAAAACGCGACGCCGATGGCAAACAGCCGCACCATCCAGCCGGGCCGGAACACCGTGCCATACGTTGCCAGCCAGAACGCCAGTGGAATGGTGCAGATCGCTACCGTCGATATGATCGAGCCTTCGTAAAGCCCGGTGTTGTCATTGACGAGCAGCTTCAGTTCGCCATAGCCGCCGCCGCCCGCCAGCGTCTTGATCGCGCCATCGATCGTGATTACCGCAACGCCGACCACCATGATCAGTACCAGCGCCTCGATCCGCAGGCGCGTGCGCAAGGTGAACGGCAGGAACGACGCAAAGATCAGCGCTTTCCACACCCAGTCCCACTTTGCCGCGGCCTCGGCCGGAAAATCGGCGCCAATCGTCGTAATCCCGCAATAGACCAGCAACAGCAGCATCAGCCCTTGACGCAAGGTCAGGCGGATACCCGATTTGTCCTCGCGCGCGGCCCACATCACCACAGTGAGCACAAATGCCACCAGCGAGATCGACAGCGATCCCAGCGGGCCCCAGCCGATTTTCTGGGGCGAAACGATATCGATATAGGCATAGGCCAGCACAAACAGGAACGGCCGCGCAAAGCCCGCCATGAAAAACGCCAGGACAAAGGCGGTCAACGCCAGGTTGGTCACTGCTTGTCGCCCGGCCGGGCCGGATCGTACCGGGTCAGTTTACGCGGAAGCGCGGGATCGTCATCGAGATCGGCGCGCGAAACCAGCCGCCACACCGCGAGTGCCAGCACGAAATGTGGAATGGACAAGGCAATGAGGTCGATCATGGGCGGGTGATACGGGATCCTGATGTTCGGTGTACCATATCTGGACCAGATCCGGTTGATAGCGCGTTAAGGCTTGCTGTGTCATGACGATGCCATGCCACGCATCCTTCACGTTCTTGACCATTCGTTGCCGCTGCAAAGCGGTTACACCTTTCGCACGCGTGCGATTCTAAAAGCGCAAAGCGCGCTGGGGCTCGATGTTCGCGCGGTAACCGGGTTGCGCCATACCGCACCAGCGATCGGAGATGGTGGGCCCGAAGTGATCGACGACCTCCATTTCTGGCGCACACCGGGCACTGCGCAAGGCGCGCCGGGCCTGCGTGAATGGCGCGAAGTGTGCGCGCTGACCGATCGCATTATCGAAATTGCGCAAGTCTGGCGGCCCGATGTGCTCCACGCGCACAGCCCGGCGCTATGCGGGATGGCGGCGTTGCGCGCCGCGCGGCGGCTGGGTGTGCCGCTGGTGTATGAAATTCGCGCGTTCTGGGAAGATGCCGCGGTCGGCAATGGGACCGGGACCGATCGGTCGTGGCGCTATTGGCTGACACGTCAGTTGGAAAACCGCGTGATTGCCGGCGCCGATGCGGTCGTCACGATTTGCACCGGGTTGAAACACGATCTGGAGGCGCGCGGGGTCGCGCCTGACCGGATCAGTGTGATGCCCAATGGCGTCGATCTGGCGCTGTTTGGAACGCCACTGGCCCGCGATGCGGCGTTGGCCGACACCTTGGGGCTTGCTACCGGGACGCGCGCTGGGCCGGTAATCGGGTTTCTCGGCAGTTTTTATCCTTATGAAGGGCTCGATGACCTGATCGCGGCGATGCCCGGAATTGTCGCGGTCCATCCCGATGCACGACTGCTGCTGGTCGGTGGTGGTCCGGCAGACGCGGCCTTGCGCGCGCAAGCCACGGCTTCGACTGTCGCCGATGCGATCTGCTTTGTTGGGCGCGTGCCGCACCACGAGGTCGATCGCTATTACGCGCTGGCCGATGTCGTGTGTTACCCGCGCAAGGCGATGCGGCTGACCAATCTGGTGACCCCGCTTAAGCCATTGGAAGCGATGGCGCAGGGCAAGCTGGTCACGGCCAGCAGCGTCGGCGGGCACCGCGAATTGATCGAACACGGAGTTACCGGCACGCTGTTTTCGCCCGATGACCCGGCGGCGCTGGCGGCGGCGATGAACCACTTGCTCGCTGATCGCACAAGTTGGGATGACCGGCGCGCTGTTGCTCGCGCCTTTGTCGAACGGGTGCATGACTGGGGCAGCAACGCACGGCGTTATCTTCCTGTTTACCAAGCGGTGATAGCCAGTAACGGTTATACCAAGGGTGATTCTGCCCGGATTGCCGCCTGATACTGCTCATTTTGCGGGTGCAGGGGAATTTCTGACCAGAACCAGCAGGGTCGGACCAGAACTAGCAGGGATTAAGACCACCATCGTGACCAAACCAGCCCGCCCACAGCAAAAGACCGATCGGACATCGCCCTTGGCGAGCGTCGTGGCGCATCCCCTGTTTCCGATGATCGCCGCAGTGTGGTTTGCTGCGCTGTTTGGCATGGGCGCCCTGGCGGCGAGCGGCGATGCGCTGGCATCGTTGGTGGGCCATTTGCATGTGTCCATGATCCTGGCCGCCGCAGCACCGCCATTGGGCACGACCGCGCACGTCCTGATTGCGATTGGCCTGGCCGGACTGGGCGCCGCGTCCGGTTTGGTGCTTGGCCTCGTGCTGCATGCGCGGGCCGCTGGCGTGTCGCTGTTCGATTTGCCCCGGATCAATGCGGGCATCGTTCGCGCA
>JAYTHT010000641.1:0-8027 GCA_043732365.1 Novosphingobium sp.
CGCGGGACATCGCCAAACCGATCGAGCAAGGGCCGCAACAGGCGATAATCGGGGCGAAAATCGTGGCCCCATTCGGATACGCAATGCGCTTCGTCGATCGCAAACAGCGCGATCGGCGCGCATTCAAGCATTTCGCGAAAATGCGGCTGGCTGGCGCGTTCGGGCGCGATGTACAACAAGTCCAGCTTGCCATTGCGGAAACGCTCGATCGTCTGCCCGCGATCCGTATCGGCACTGGTCAGCGTCGCGGCGGCAATGCCGTTGGCGGTGGCCGCGCGCAGCTGGTCATGCATCAGCGCGATCAGCGGCGACACCACCACGCATGTGCCGGGCAGCATGACCGAGGGCAATTGATAGGTCAGCGACTTGCCCGCGCCGGTCGGCATGACCGCCAGCGTCGATTGTCCGGCGAGCACGCGCGTCAGCACGTTTTCCTGCACACCCCGGAACGCGGGAAATCCGAACACCCGCGCCAGTTCGGCGCGCGCTTGTGCAAGGTCGGGTCGTTCTGTCTGATCGATCACGCTTGTGGCTATGCCACAGCTGCGTACTGGTGCCAAAGGTTAGTCGTAGGAAAGTCGCGTCAGCATCCGACCCGAAACTCGCTCTTTCGCGGGTTTCGGGTCGGATACTCAGATGGCAGCGGGTCGTCGGCACTGTCAGCGTGGTGCTGGCGACCGCCATCAACAGCAGCGCGCACGCGGCGGTGATGACCGTTTCGCCGCGATTGGCCCAAGCCTGGCCCAGATCAAGCTCCGGCACGGCGGCAAACACAAACAGCATGACTGGCCCCCAGGCCATCCCCCTCAACGCCGCAATCACCGGCGGATTGAACACAAACTGACAAGCGCCCGGAACCACCGCGCCCAGCACGCCGGGCCCAAACAGGATACCACCGATGATCTGCGCCACCACCAGCGGCGCAAACCGATCTGTGCGCACCATTCGCCACACGGCATAAGGCACCACCAGAATGATCGTCAGCGCGATCAGGAATAGTTCGCTGGTACCCACGCCCCTGCCGCGCGTTCTTGCGCAAGCATTTGCACAAACCTTTGTAAAAACGCAGGCCGGTTCGCCGGTCGGGCTCGGTCAGCGCACTCAGCTTTGCGCGGCGCGCGCTTGGGCCGCCATCGCGTTCAACTGGGTGACAGTGGCATCGAACCGGTGCTCCGCCTCGGCATTGCGCAGAAATTTTACACGTTCGACCAGGATTTCGGGTGGCGTTGGCCGGGTTTGCAACAGAGTCATGATTTCGTCGGTGAATTCATTGAGCGGCTGATAGCCGGGCCGGTTTGCCTGGCCCGGCGTCAGGTCGGTCTGCACTCCCGGTGGGGCCAGTTCGATCACTTCGACCCGGCCCTTGAGCACTTCGCGAAGGCTGACTGTGTATGAATGGATCGCCGCCTTGGTCGCGTTGTACGTGGGCGCGGCCGTCAGCGGCACGAACGCCAGCCCCGACGTCACATTGATGATCACCGCATCGGGCGCCGCGACCAGATGATCGATCAGCGCGTCGATCAGGCGGATCGGGCCCAGCAGGTTGGTGGTGATCGTCGCTGTCGCATCGGTCAGGTCGCGTTTGGTATCAAGCGCTTCAAACTTCATGATCCCGGCATTGTTGATCACGACATTCAGCGCGGGAAACCGCGCCAGCACGCGGCCGGCAAAATCAGTCACGCCCTGCGCGCTGTCGATATCGAGCTGCATGGCGTGCATGGCGGACCGCCCGGAAATCGCGGCGTCGAGCGCATCGACCCGCCGCCCGGCGACAATCACCGTGTTGCCGGCATCATGCAGCCGCTGCGCCAGCGCCGCGCCAATCCCGCTGCCCCCGCCAGTGATCAGGATCGTGTTGCCTTGGGGTTTCATGGGGACTGACTCCAACTGTTGAGGGACCAGGCATATGGGATCGCCACATCGAAAAGTAACCAGGACCGCAAGATTTTGCCGGCTTTAACGACCATCGCCAAAAATCACGGAGCGGCGCTAAATCCCGAACGGAAGTGTGCATGGGACCCCACTGGGGCAACTGGCCCAAGCGACCGGGCGCACTGCCGAACACAATGCATGCGCCGCCATGTGATCAGCCGCGCGCGCTGACTGGTCAAGGTTGGGGATCAGTCGAGGTTGGGCCGCAGCCAGCGTTCTGCCGTGGCCAGATCGATCCCGCGCCGCGGGGCATAGTCCTCGACCTGATCGCGGCCGATAGTTGCAACGCCGAAATACTGGCTTTCGGGGTGGGCGAAATAGAACCCGCTGACTGCGGCGGTGGGCAGCATCGCCTGGCTTTCGGTCAGCGTGATGCCCGTCGCCGCGGTTGCGTCCAGCAGATCGAACAGGATCGGTTTCAGGCTGTGATCAGGGCATGCGGGATAGCCCGGCGCGGGCCTGATGCCGCGATACTGTTCGCGGATCAGCGCCTCATTGGTCATTTGTTCGCCCGGCGCATAGCCCCATAGCGTCATGCGGACATGCGCATGCAACCGTTCGGCAAACGCTTCGGCAAAGCGGTCCGCCAGCGCCTTGAGCAAGATGTCCGAATAGTCGTCGAGCCCGGCGCGAAACCGTTCGAGATGCGGATCGATGCCATGGATCCCGACCGCAAACCCGCCCATCCAGTCGCCGGCGGGATCGATGAAATCGGCCAGGCAGAAATTGGCCCGCCCCCCCTCTTTCTGGCCACGGCTTTTGGCAAATTGCTGACGCAGGAACGGCATGCGCACCTCTCCGGCATCGGCGTGGATCAAGACATCATCGCCATCACGCCGACACGGCCAGAATTGCGCCACGCCGCGCGCGGTCAGCCATTTTTCGTCGATGATCTGCGCCAGCATCGCACGCGCATCGACCCACAGCGCGCTCGCGCTTTCGCCCACTACCGGATCGGTCAGGATGGCCGGGTAATTGCCCGCCAGTTCCCACGCGCGAAAAAACGGCGTCCAGTCGATGTATTGCGCCAGATCGGCCAGATCCCAGGCCGCAATTACATGGCGGCCGGGCTGGACCGGCGGGGGCGCTTTGTCTGCCAAATCAGGCGTAAACGCATTGTCGCGCGCTGCCTGTAGCGTCAGCAGCTTTGACGCGCCTTTGCCCGCACGCGCCTTGCGCACGGCGATATATTCATTCGCGGTGTTTTCGATGAAAGCATCGGCCTGCGTGTCGGACAGCAACTGACTGGCCACGCCGACCGCGCGGCTGGCATCGAGCACATGGATCACCGGGCCGTCATACATCGGATCGATGCGCAGCGCGGTGTGGACTTTGCTGGTGGTCGCTCCGCCGATCAGCAGCGGGATGGTCATTTCGGCGCGCTGCATTTCTTCGGCCATCGTGACCATTTCATCGAGCGATGGCGTGATCAGGCCCGATAGCCCGATGATATCCACATCCTGTTCACGCGCGGTTTCGATGATCCGCATCCACGGCACCATCACGCCCAGGTCGATCACTTCATAGCCATTGCATTGCAGGACCACGCCGACGATGTTCTTGCCGATATCGTGTACGTCGCCTTTGACCGTGGCCATGATGATCCGGCCCTTGGCGCGCGCGCCAGGTTCTTTCAGCGCCTCGATAAACGGGATCAGATGTGCGACCGCTTTCTTCATCACACGCGCCGATTTGACCACTTGCGGCAGGAACATCTTGCCCGATCCAAACAAGTCACCGACCGTATTCATCCCCGCCATCAGCGGACCTTCGATGACTTCGATCGGGCGCGCATGGATCAGCCGCGCTTCCTCGGTATCATCGACGACATACGCATCGATGCCTTTGACCAGGGCGTGTTCCAACCGGCGCGCGACGGGCCAGCCGCGCCATTCCTCGGCCTCTTTTTCGGCGACCACGTCGCGGCCCTTGAAACTTTCGGCGAGCGCGATCAGGCGCTCGGTCGCATCCGGGTGGCGCATCATCACCACGTCTTCGCACGCATCGCGCAACACCGGATCGATCGCGTCGTAAATGTCGAGCTGCCCGGCGTTGACGATCGCCATGTCCATGCCCGCCGGGATCGCGTGATACAGAAACACCGAATGCATCGCGCGGCGCACGATTTCGTTGCCGCGAAAGCTGAACGACAGGTTCGACAACCCGCCAGAGATATGGACATGCGGGCATGTTTCGCGGATTTCGCGCGTGGCCTCGATGAAATCGAGCGCATAGCGATCGTGTTCCTCGATCCCGGTCGCCACGGCGAACACATTGGGATCAAACACGATGTCTTCGGCCGGAAAACCGATGCCGGTCATCAGCGCATAAGCGCGTTGGCAGATCGATACCTTGCGTTCGCGGCTGTCGGCCTGGCCCTTTTCGTCGAACGCCATGACGACGGCGGCCGCGCCATAATCCATGCATTTGCGCGCATGGTATAAAAACGCCTCTTCGCCCTCTTTCAGCGAGATCGAATTGACGATCGGCTTGCCCGGCACGCATTTCAGGCCCGCCTCGATCACTTCCCATTTCGAACTGTCGATCATCACCGGCACGCGCGCGATGTCTGGCTCTGCCGCGATCAGTTTCAGGAACGTGGTCATGGCCTCGACCGAGTCGAGCAAGCCTTCGTCCATATTGACGTCGATGATCTGCGCGCCGTTTTCGACTTGTTGACGCGCAACCTCCACTGCGCGGGTATAGTCGCCCGCCAGGATCAGCTTCTTGAACGCGGCCGAGCCGGTGATATTGGTGCGTTCGCCAATATTGACAAAGCGCGATCCGCTGAATGGTGGGAGAGTCATATCAATCAGGACGCCATTATAAAGGGTTCGAGGCCGGCGAGCCGTGTCGCCACCGGCACATCGGGCAGCACCCGCGGGGCCAGGCCCGCGACCATGCGCGCCATCGCCGCGATATGTGCAGGCGTCGATCCGCAACACCCGCCCAGCACGTTGACTTGCCCGGCGCGCGCCCATTCGCCCACCAGCCCGGCGGTCGTTGGCGGTTCTTCGTCGTATTCGCCCAATTCGTTGGGCAGCCCGGCGTTGGGATAAATCATGATCAGGGTGTCGGCGATATCCGACAACACCCGCACATGCGGGCGCAACTGGGTGGCGCCAAACGAACAGTTCAGCCCTACCGTCAGCGGCCGGGCATGGCGCACCGCGTACCAGAATGCCTCGACCGTGTGGCCCGACAAATTGCGCCCAGACAAATCGGTCAGCGTCATCGACAGCATCAGCGGCACTTCGCGGCCCAACCGTTGTTCAACCTGGCGCACCGCCATGATCGCGGCCTTTGCATTCAACGTGTCAAACACCGTTTCGACCAGGATGAAATCGGAGCCACCTTCGATCAGCGCCACCGCCTGTTCGGCATAAACATCGACCAGCGTGTCCCAACTGACTTCGCGATAGCCGGGATCGTTGACATCGGGGCTGAGCGAAAGGGTCTTGTTGGTCGGGCCGATCGCGCCTGCGACAAAGCGCGGGCGGCCATCGCTGGCGGTGAATTCATCAGCGACGCGGCGGGCCAATTGCGCGCTGGCGACATTGATGTCGCGCACGAGGTGTTCCGCACCATAATCGGCCTGACTGATGCGATTGGCCGAAAACGTGTTGGTTTCGGCAATGTCCGCTCCGGCTGTAAAATAGGCGCGGTGGATAGCTTCGGGTACGTCTGGCCGGGTCAGCGCGAGAATGTCGTTGTTACCCTTTTGATCATGCGTCAGGCCCAGGGCGCCCGCGTAATCGGCCTCGGTCAGGCGGCGATTCTGAATCTCGGTGCCAAATGCGCCATCGGTGATCAGGATGCGTTGCCTGGCTTGCGCCAGGAATGCGATGCGCGCGGCGCTGGGGGTAAGTGTCATGCAGTCAAATCCCTGGAAAATAAATCGTTGACTAACAAATCGTTAGGACGCAGGCCGAGCAACTGGCAGATCGCAAACGCCTGCTCGGCGCGGTTCAAGGTGTAAAAATGGAAATCGCGCACGCCGCCTTTATACAGCGCGCGGCACAAATCGGCGGCCACGACCGCGGCGACCAGCGTGCGCGGGCCGGGTCGTTCATCCAGCCCGGTAAACATCGCAGTCAGCCAACCGGGTATTTCCGTATTCCCACCCATGCGGCGGATGCCCGCCAGATTGGTGACGGGCATGATCCCGGGCAGCAGCGGCACGGTGATCCCCGCCGCCAGCGCCCGATCGACAAAGCGGAACCAGGTATCCGCGCTAAAAAAGAACTGCGTGATGGCGCGGCTCGCCCCGGCGTCGATCTTACGCTTCAGATTGTCGAGATCGGCGTCCATGCTGGCCGATTCGGGGTGCATTTCGGGATAGGCGGCGACCGACAATTCGAACGCATGGCGTTTGGACAGACCCGCAACCAGATCGGCCGCATTGGCATAGCCATCAAGATGCGGCACGAACCGGCCGCCCGCGCTGGGCGGTGGATCGCCGCGCAAGGCGACGATGTGGCGCACGCCCGCCTCCCAATAGCGATCCGCGATTTCATCAATTTCGCCCCGGCTGGCACCCACGCAAGTCAGATGCGCGGCGGGCACCAGCGCGGTTTCGCGCACCAGTCGGGCAACGGTCGCATGGGTGCGTTCGCGGGTGGACCCGCCCGCGCCATACGTTACCGACACAAAGGCCGGATCGAGCGGGGCGAGCGCGGCGATCGCATCCCACAATTGCGCCTCCATCGCGTCGGATTTCGGCGGGAAGAATTCAAAGCTGACATTGATGTCGCCGGGCAACCGGGCAAACAGCGGGGTACGGTTCATGGAACTCTCGATTTTGGGCATCTCGATCACGGCCGGGCCACTAAGTTTTTTGGGGGGAACGGCGGGTAGCAGTCCACAATTTGACGATCAATTCCTTGCCCGCCAGCGCGCGCTCGGCCAGTGGTTCGAATCCGGCTTGCACAAACAGTGCGGCGATTTGCGCATCGGCAAAACCAAGCCGCGCATGGGCGTGCTGGCTGCGCAAATCTTCGCGTTCGTGCGCGGCGAAATCGACAATCGCGATGCGCCCACCCTGCTCGGTGACCCGCGCGGCCTCAGCCAGCACTGCCTCTGGCGCCACCGCGTAATGCAACACCTGGTGAAACAGCACGGTGTCAAAGCTGGCCGCGGCGAACGGCAATTGCGCAAAATCGCCCTGCACCAGATCGACTTTGCCTGCGGGCAGGTTTTGCAGCCTGGTGCGTGCCAGCCGCAGCATGTCCGGGCTGCGATCGAGCGCGGTGACGTGCGTGGCCTGGCCCGCAAACACTTCGGCCATCCGCCCGGTGCCGGTGCCGACATCGAGCAGGCGACCGATTGCGGCCGAATGCAACATTTCGGCGAGCGCCGTTTCGACCGGGCCATCGGCGATGTGCAGACTGCGCAATTGATCCCATTGCCCGGCGTGGCGCACAAAATAGTCCAACGAATGGGTCTGGCGCGCCAACCGGATTGCATCGAGATGCGCGCGATCTTCCGCACATTGGCCCGCAAACACGGGGTCGGTCTGTTCGGCCTGCGTCAGCAATTGCGTTACCGCGCCACCTAGTGGCGCAACGCCGCGCAAACGTCCTTCGCCGTGGCCCTCTGCGCGCAAAAATACCCAGGCGCCTTCGCGGCGGCGTTCGGCCAGATGCGCATCGCACAGGATTTTAACATGGCGCGACACACGCGGCTGACTTTGCCCCAGCACTTGCGCCAATTCGCCCACCGCCAGCTCCATGCTCGCCAGCAGGCGCATGATCCGCAAGCGGGTCGGATCAGCCAATGCGCGCATGGTTTCCAGCAGTGAGGTTTCGGGGCTCATCACGTAGCATATAAAGACATCTTTATATGGATCAAGCGATATAAAGATTTTGTTATATCAAACGATCGTTGCCTGCTTAAATCTCTGCTCGATTGGACAGGACGCAACACGCTGGCTAGAATGCCAGCAGGCCTTCCCCCCAAGGCGCAAGCATACACGAGGATGTTGATGACGAAAACCGCCCCTGTCGCCCTTCTGGCCGCGCTCCTTCTCGCCGGCTGCGGACATCGCGACCATGAAAGTGACGACGCAACCCCCAACAACGTCGAAATGCCCGCCG
>JAYTHT010000642.1:0-7981 GCA_043732365.1 Novosphingobium sp.
CATCTGACCAAGCGCATGGCGGCACGCCTGATCCGCGACAATATCGTGGTCACGTGCATTTGCCCTGGCGCATTTCCGTCGGAAATGAACAAGGCCGCCAAGAACGCACCGGACAAATCGTCAGAATCCATCCCATCGCGCCGGGTCGGCGATCTGGAGGATATGGCGGGCGGTGCGATCTACCTTGCCAGCCGGGCCGGGGACTATGTCGTCGGGACACCGCTGCCGATCGATGGCGGCATCGTCAATGGCTGGCTTCCGAACGAATTCGCGGATCCGTCCGGACACTGATAAAGCATAATGAAAAAAAGTGGCTATCGGTTTTTTCATGAAATCACGTGATAACAAAAACGCTACAACCAGAGCCCTTCAGCGCTGCCCGACGAAAGTAATCATCCAGAAATCGGGCGGCGCGTTGATGCGCAGTGGCACTGCGGTCGCTGCGCCCAATCCTGCGGTCACGATTTCCAGGTGATGGTCATACCGCACCAGGCCACAGCGCGTCTGTGGCGGATACCGCCAGGCCCAGTGGATAAAGTCGAACGAATTGTCCCAGCCGGGAAACACGATCTGGCCGCAATGCGAATGACCGGCCAGAATCACCGGAACCTGATGCGATACCACGCCTGCAAATGGTGGTGGATGGAGCATCAGCACGAGCGGGCCGCCAAGTTTATGCGCCAGGGCAATCAGCGGCGGCAGCCTGCCGGGCATAAAATCCGGCCGGCTCACCCCGATCAGCGCGATCGGACCGAGCCGCATGGCCTGGTCTTGCAGGACGGTCACGCCGGCACGGGCCAGCGCCGCATCGACTTGCGCGGCCGACGTGTCGACATCGTGATTGCCAAGCACAGCGATCACACCCAACGGTGTGCGCAGGCGAGATAGTGGCGCGACAAGATCCCCGGGATGAAAATCCCAACTGTGCGCAGTCAAGCCATTGACCATGTCGCCGGCCATCAGCACCGCATCGGGGTGCTGGGCGTTGATCTGATCGACAATCCGGCTTAGCCGAGCAACCGGCATGGCTCGATTGCCGATGTGAATGTCTGAAATCAACGCCACGCGCAGCGGTGGCGCGTCGGTCGGCATGCCGCGCATGGCAATCGTCACGCGGCGCACCACGGGATCAGATTGCGCCTCTCTCAGGCCGATCGCGATGGCCAGGACCAGGGCCAGGACCACGATTGCGGCACCAACCGCAGTTCTAAAAATTGGGAGCAAAATTGGGCGTCCGGTCAAAAAATGGTTATCCGTGTGTCAGTTCGCGGACAAAATCGATGAGACCGGTCTGGCGTTTACGCTGCATGCGTTCGGCGGCCAGAATCTGCCGCACTTTGCCAAAGCAGGTGGCGACATCATCGTTGACCACGACATAGTCGTAACTGTCCCAATGGCTGATTTCCGACTGCGACCGGGCCATGCGCGCGCTGATCACGTCGGCGCTGTCGGTGCCGCGCCCTTCCAGCCGGCGGCGCAATTCGTCCAGGCTGGGCGGCAGAATGAACACGCGCACCACGTCGGCCTCGGCCTTTTGATGCAATTGCTGGGTACCTTGCCAATCGATGTCGAACAGGAAATCGCGCCCGGCTTTCAACCCGGTGCGGATCTGTCCTTTGGGCGTGCCGTAGCTGTTGTCGAAAACGCGCGCCCATTCATAAAACTCGCCGGCCTCGACCATGCGATCGAACTGCGGCTGATCGATGAAATGATAGTCATGGCCATCCACTTCGCCCGCGCGGATCGGCCGGGTCGTGGCCGAAATCGATAGCCCGAGTTCGGGTTCCGCCCCCAGCAATTTGCGCGCGATCGTGGTTTTGCCCGCGCCCGATGGCGACGACAGGATAAACATCAGCCCGCGCCTGTGCAGCGTATCCTGATCTTGTGGTTGCTGGGAAAGGGTTTGGGCCATGCGCGCAAATGCCAAACCACAGGGGGGGCGGTCAAGCGCGGTGTTGGTTATTCGGGCTTTTGCCGGTTAGCGCGCTTTTGGTCACTCATCATTTTGGCAAGCAGCCCGCCGCCGACCAGAATGGCCCCGGGTACCGACCGGCGCGCAACCGCGGCCAGCACGGTGCCGATCACCGTTTCCTTGAGAGTGCGGCCGCGAATCACCCGGCCGGGCACGGCTTTGCCGTTCAACAGGCCCATTTCAACACTGCGTCGCAACACTATGCCGCCAGCGCGCAATGCGATATCGGCGACGATCAGCGACACGACCGGCGCGATCGTGGCGAGATCCGGCGCAGCAGGCGCTGGGGTCTTGGCTGTTTTTTTTCTGAACAGTGCCATGGGGTCCTGTCCCGAGGTTACTTTTTACGGCCGAAATCGATCGTTACGACATTCGATCCGTCGTCGGCGGCCGAATCGGTGTCGGATGCGCCCGCTGGCGGTGTGTCGGGGCTGTCGTTTTCGGCGTCTTCGTGCAGTTCGTCGTCGAGGTCGTGCGCGGCCTGAAATTGCAGGCCGAAATCAACTGCCGGATCGACAAATGCGGTGATCGCGCTGAACGGGATTATCAGGTTGGCAGGCACCTGGTTAAAGGTCAGCCCGACGCTGAATCCGATGTCGGTGACTTTCAGATCCCAGAACTTGTTCTGCAGTACGATTGTCATTTCATCGGGAAACCGCTCGGTCAATCGCGTTGGGATCGAGACGCCGGGCGCGCCGGTTTTGAACGTGATATAGAAATGATGCATGCCCGGCAGCGTGCCGCCGCCCGCTTCGACCTGGCGCAGCACACGGCCAACCACCGCGCGCAGGGCTTCCTGTACTATCTCGTCATAAGGGATCAGGCTATCGGGTGCTTGGGTCATCCTAGACCGAATGCCGCCGCCGGGCGCACGGGTCAAGCGCGGATTGAGCTAGGCCCCCAGTCATCGGCCAACCACTGGCCAACCACTGGATTGATTTGCCCGCCCTGCCGGGTATAGGCGTGTGCTATGCGTACAGCCACCATCGCCCGCACAACCGCCGAAACCGATATCGCTGTGACTGTCAATCTTGACGGGTCCGGCGTCTATGCAGTTTCGACCGGGATCGGTTTTCTCGACCATATGATCGAACAGTTCAGCCGTCATTCGCTGATCGACATAAACCTGCAGGTCAAAGGCGACCTGCACATTGATCAGCATCATACGACCGAGGACAGCGCGATCGCGCTGGGTCAGGCGATCCATCAGGCGCTGGGCGATAAAAAAGGCATCGCCCGCTATGGGGAGGCGCATTCTCCGATGGACGAGGCGCTGGCCCGCGTCGCACTCGACATTTCCGGTCGCCCGATTCTGGTGTGGAACGCCACATTTACCCAGCCGCGGCTGGGCGAAATGGATACCGAACTGTTCGAACACTGGTTTCAATCGGTGTCGCAAGCAGCTGGAATCACGCTACATATCGCGTGCCTGTATGGCAGCAACAACCACCATGTGATCGAGGGCATCTACAAGGGCTTTGCCCGTGCCATGCGTCAGGCCGTGGCGATCGACCCGCGCAAGGGCGATGCCGTGCCGTCGACCAAGGGGCAGCTTGGTGGCTGATATCACCGCGCTGATTGACTATGGCGCGGGCAATTTGCGGTCGGTCGCCAATGCCTTGCGGGCCGCCGGATGCGACGGCGTGGTCGTGACTGCCGATCCCGATGTGGTGCGCCGCGCCGACCGCATCGTGTTGCCGGGTGTCGGCGCGTTTCGCGCTTGTGCGCAGGCATTGCGCGGCGTGCCGGGGCTGGTCGAGGCGATGACCGAGCGGGTGCATATCGGCGGTGCGCCGTTCCTGGGCATTTGTGTCGGCATGCAATTGCTGGCGACGCGCGGTATCGAATACGGGGTGACGCCAGGACTCGACTGGATCGGCGGCGAAGTGAGGCAGATCGTGCCCGCCGATGCGACGATCAAAGTGCCCCACATGGGCTGGAACGACGTGGAGCTGCACCCCGCTGCGCCCCTGCAACCGGACCGGATGCATCCGACCTTGTTGCAGCCGGGCGAGGCCTATTTTCTGCATTCCTATCACTTCGTCCCCGATGCGGCCTTCCATATCGCGGCGATGACCGATCATGGCGGCGGGCTGGTCGCGGCGGTCGCGCGCGACACCGTGCTGGGCGTGCAGTTTCATCCGGAGAAAAGCCAGGATTATGGTCTGGAATTCCTGACCCGGTTCCTCGCCTGGCAACCCTGAGCCAAGCAACCCTGAGCCAAGCAACCCTTAGAAAGCCAAGCCGTATGATCGTCTTTCCCGCCATCGATCTCAAAGGGGGCAAAGTCGTCCGGTTGGCCGAAGGCGATATGGCCCGCGCCACCGTCTATGGCGATGATCCCGCGCACCAGGCGCGGCTGTTTGCCGATGCTGGCAGTCCGTATTTGCATGTCGTTGATCTGGACGGCGCCTTTGCAGGCGAAGCGCGTAATCGGTCGGCGGTTGAGGACATTCTTGAGGCGTTTCCCGGGCACATGCAATTGGGCGGCGGCATCCGCAATCCGTTGGCAGTCGATGGCTGGTTCGATCTGGGCGTGGTGCGCGTGGTGATCGGCACAGCGGCGCTCAACGATCCGCAATTCGTGCGCGACATGGCCAAGGCCTATCCCGGCGGGATCGTTGTGGCGGTCGACGCGCGCGGCGGCATGGTCGCAACGCACGGCTGGGCCGAAGTGTCTGACGTGTCGATCGCCGACATGGCGCGCCGGTTCGAAGACGCGGGCGTGGCGGCGATCCTGTTTACCGACATTGGCCGCGATGGCATGCTGAAAGGCTGCAACATCGAGGCGACGGTCGATCTTGCGCGCGTGACCCGCATCCCGGTGATCGCCAGCGGCGGAGTCAAAGGGTTGGACGATATTCGCATGCTGAAAATTCACGAGAAAGACGGGATCGAGGGCGTGATCACCGGCCGGGCGCTGTATGACGGGCGGCTCGATCTGGCGGCGGCGATCGCCATTGCGGACGCGCAATGACCGTCCGCATCCGCGTCATTCCGTGCCTCGATGTGGCCGATGGGCGCGTTGTCAAAGGCGTGAATTTCGTCGATCTGCGCGATGCGGGCGATCCGGTCGAACAAGCGCGGGCCTATGATGCCGCTGGAGCGGACGAGCTGTGTTTTCTCGACATTTCGGCAACCATCGAAGGGCGCGGGACACTGCTCGATGTCGTCGCACGCACCGCCGAGGTATGTTTCATGCCGCTGACGGTCGGCGGCGGGGTGCGCGCGGTGGCCGATGCCCGCGCGTTGTTGATGGCCGGCGCGGACAAGATCGCGGTCAATTCTGCGGCGGTGGCCCGGCCCGAACTGGTGCGCGAAATTGCCGAAAAATTCGGCGCGCAATGCGTGGTTGGATCGGTCGATGCGCGACGTACGGCGCCTGGCACCTGGGAAATTTTTACGCACGGCGGGCGCAAGGCGACCGGGATCGACGCGGTCGCGCATGCTGTCAACCTGGCGCAATTGGGCGCGGGCGAATTGCTCGTTACGTCGATGGACGGCGATGGCACGCAGCGCGGGTATGATTTGGACCTGACGCGCACGATTGCCGATGCGGTGCCCGTGCCGGTGATCGCGAGCGGCGGCGTCGGGTCGCTCGATCACCTGGTGGCGGGCGTTGTCTGTGGGCACGCCAGCGCGGTTCTGGCCGCCTCGATTTTTCATTTCGGCACATACTCGATCGCGCAGGCGCATGCTGCACTGCGCGCAGCCGGACTGCCTGCGCGCGGCTGAACTGGCGTTTACACTTCGTTCAGGGACCGTATCCTTTCGGGACTGCGCTTTTAGCATCAGGGACATTTCCTTGTAGAATCGAGCGCTTGGGCATAGACAGCTGGCATGTCAGTGCGTCTCATATCTTTGCCTCTTGCGATTTTCGCATGTGCGGCAACGCCAGTCTGGGCGGGTCCGCTGGCAGGAAGCGGCGCGACAGTCGACGAACCTGCCGCGCTGGCATTGCTGGCGCTCGGTGTGGTCGGACTGGTAATCGGTCGGCAGGTCGCAAAACGCCGCGATTGACTTCACTGATGGCTTGACTGATTTCGGCCCGCGCGTCATGTCGCAAAGGCAATGGATCACGCCGAAATTCTCGCCCGCCTTGAAACTGTGATCGCCGGTCGGCTCGGGTCTGACCCCGTTACCAGCTATGTCGCGCGGCTCCATGCCAGGGGCACGGCCACAATCGCACAGAAAATCGGCGAAGAGGCGACCGAAGTGGTGATCGCCGCGCTGACCGGCGATGACGCCGAATTAACCGGCGAAGCCGCCGATTTGCTGTTTCACTTGATGGTCCTGTTGGGCGCGCGCGGCGTGCCCCTCGATGCGGTGCTGGCCGAACTGGCGCGCCGCGAAGGCACGTCCGGCATCGATGAAAAATCCAGCAGAGGAGCCTGATCATGGCCGTCAATGCTACACTGCCTTATGACGATCAGAACATTTTTGCGAAAATTCTGCGCGGTGAAATCTCTGCGCGCAAAGTCTATGACGATGACTGGGCGCTGGCGTTTCACGATATCAATCCGCAGGCCCCGACACACCTGCTGGTCATTCCCAAAGGCGCCTATGTCAGCTGGGACGATTTCAGCGCAAGGGCAACCGACGCCGAAATCACCGGATTTGTCCGCGCAATCGGGCAGGTCGCGCGCGATGCGGGGCTGGTCGCGCCGGGCTATCGCGTGCTGGCCAACACCGGCACCGACAGCCATCAGGAAGTCGCGCACTTGCATGTCCATATTTTTGCCGGGCGCCCGCTTGGGCCGATGCTGGCCAACTGAAGTTTAAGGTTAAGGATACCTTGCCCTGCGCTATCGCGAACGGTTACTAAGGACAAATGCAGCCCCCTGTTCCGCCTGGCGGCCAATTTGACGGCACGCAGCATCTCTTTGCTGTCAGAACCTATTTCGAAGACACCGATGTGTCGGGGGTGGTCTATCACGCGAATTACTTGCGCTGGTTTGAACGCGCGCGGTCCGATATGTTGCGGATTGCCGGGATCGATCAGCGCGCCGCGCATGATGCCGGGTTGGGCGCTTATGCGGTGACCGATATGGCGTTGCGCTATATTCGTCCGGCGCGGCTCGACGATGCGGTGTTGATTGTCAGCCGTGTCGCCGATGTTTCGCCCGCGACCTGCCGGCTGGTTCAGGAAGCATGGCGCGACGGTCAATTGCTGTGCACCGCATCGGTACGCGTGGCGTTTGTCGCGCCAAACGGACGGGCCCGGCGCCAGCCGCCCGAATGGGTAGCGACCTTTCGGACCCTGATTGGCCCGACCGAAGACTTGAAATGAGAAGGATGAAAGTCAGCGCATGATGCTCCAAGTGCTAGCTGCCGGCGCGATCGGCGCGCCGACCCAGCTCAATCCGGTCGAATTGTTCCTGCATGCCGATGTGGTCGTAGAATCGGTGATGGGCGGGTTGCTGCTTGCCTCGGTCTGGGTGTGGATGATCATCATCGGCTTTACGATCCGGTTGACGCTGGTCACGCGGCGCTGCCGCAAATACGAAACCGGGTTCTGGGAAGCGCGCGATATTGACGCGTTTCAAAAAGAGCAGGACGACAAGGACATTCCAACCGCGCGCGTGGTCACTGCGGCACTGGGCGAATGGCGCCGATCGACCGCTGGTAAAACGATCGACCGCGACGGCACACGCCAAAGGTTGAGCGCGGCGATGGATGGCGCGGTGACCGAGGAAACCGACCGGCTGGCCACGCGGCTCAATTTCCTGGCCACGGTGGGCACGGTTGCGCCGTTTGTCGGGCTGTTTGGCACGGTGTGGGGCGTGATGGACAGTTTTTTTCGTATCGGAGCGCAACAGAATTCATCGCTGGCGGTCGTTGCGCCGGGAATTTCGGAGGCGCTGTTTGCCACTGCAATCGGGTTGTTTGCCGCGATCCCGGCGGTGGTCGCCTACAACCGGTTTTCGTACCGGGTGAACGCGTTTGAATCCGCTCTGTTCCGCTTTGCCGACCGGTTCCACGCGACGCTCAGCCGCGAACTGGAACAGT
>JAYTHT010000643.1:0-2327 GCA_043732365.1 Novosphingobium sp.
CGCTTCGACAGCATATGTAAGCACACGCCTGCAATTGCTGACATTAAAAAGTACTTATTATCATTAGCCTACGGACTAAGCGTATGATCCGAAATGCACATTTCTCACACTGGGGGTGTGGGGGTCGGAGGTTCGAATCCTCTCGTCCCGACCAATAAATCAGCAGGTTAGCTAAAAGGCCGGGCCTTTTCGGGGGCATCGGCTTGTTCGTGTTTCGGGGCAGGCGGCGCGGCGCCCCGGGGGCGGCCCGCCGGCCGATCCGCCCCGTCCTGATCAAGCGTTCTGGCCGACCCGCCCGCTGCTCAGTCAGGCTCAACTCTGCCCGTGCAAACAGCGCAGCATCCCGCTTCGCGCCCGGCGACACCGCTTTTTCCCGATCAGCAAACATCGTGGTTTATTTGTGCATGACAAACGCAGCGGCGCCGATGATTGCGTGCGACCGGTCGATCGCCGAGTCTGTTCCGCTGTGGATCGTGTAGGTTATGCCTGCCTGCTTTGCCTCGGCACCGGATAGGAATCCGGCAATGTCGGCAGAACAGGCGCCGCTGCCCGCCGGGCAGGCGATACCGGTGGTTGGCACGGCGATGCTGCCGGCAAACCGTCCGCTCGGATTGGATGAGCCGTTGTTGTCGTTATAGCTGATCATGCTGTTGCTCGCGTCGGCAGAGCCACCGGGCGTTTTCATGACATAGCTGTCTCCGCCGATTGTGGCCGTCATATCAAAACCCACGGTGCGCGAAGCAAACGCCACGCCCATTGTTCCGGTCAATTGGCCGGGCGCGATCGACCCATCGGCTATGGTCGGCGCGGTTGCGCCGGCCAGATCATAGATGGCGGTGCCGGTGGTCGGGATGGCACTGGCTGGATCGCCGCTGACAATGTGGCGCCCCTGGTTGGGCGTAATCGTATCGTAGACAGTGCCCTTGTCATAATTGTTGTAGCTTGAGCCATTGGTCCACCGGGACCACGAAATGCGGCCGCTGCCGGCCACAGTCGAAGTCCCCGCCTCTGCCGCGGTGGTCGTTCCCTGCACGATATCCAGGTATTGGCCGTCATTAAAGGCCGTAATCGCGCCGCTGTCGGTCACTTTTACCGAAGCGTCTGACCGGTTGCTAATACTATCCGAACCGATTTGCCGCGACGTGGAGTAGTAAGTTTGGTTGGCCTGAACGGTGCCCGCTGATGCCACCGGATAAGTGGGCAAAGGAGCACTGCCGGTTTGCGTAAACAACGCAGCCCCCGACAGATTGGGATAGACGCTTTTGTCAGTGTGAACGGCTGCCAGATCAAGCACGGTGTAGGTAATCCCGACCAGACCGGCAGAGGTTCCGCCGCTTGCAAGCGCATAAGACACTGCGCAGCCGAGCAAAGATTGGCAATCATGCCCGACCACGGTGACCACCGAGGCGACCGAGGCCAGCGAACCATCCGCATACATGAAGCCATTGACAGTGGACAGTGGCACCGACGGATTGGCGATCCCGCCCATACTCAAGATGGAATAGACATCTGTGCCAAGCGCATCGGTGGTCGTGATTGTGGCATCAAACCCGTATTTGTTGCCGAAATTCACCGAGTCAAGGTTGCTGATGGCAATGCTCAAATGCCCGGTGAACGAGGCTGCGGTGGTCACCCGCCCATTGCTGTAAGTGGGTGTGGTCGCGGCAGACAGCTTATAGTTCAGCAGGCCGAGCGACAGTGGGCCGGTGGGCTTGGTCATTACGACATAGTGGATGCCCTGTGTTGGCAGGAACAAGCCGGTCCCCAGGATGGTTTCGACTGCTCCCCCATTCCAACGTCCTATTTCCCATCCGGGACCGGCCGCCTGATCGGCAACGCTGGCAGTGGTGCGTTTGGCGATGCCGGTTACATCCAGCAGCGCGCCGGTGGCATCGAACGTAGTCGCATTGGGCACCCCCGAGACAATCTGGCCTTGGCCATTTGCGGAAAAAGCCCCGCCCAAAAGGACAGCGTTTACCCCGGCCGACAGCCCGCTGCCGGCAGACGAACCCGACGTGGTCCCGGCTGGCACAGATGTCGACAGCCCCGAAGCACCGGACAGATAAAATGCCACGGAACCAAAAATATGCCGATCGATGCTGTATACCAGCGCTGCGCCGGTCAGATCAGCAGACAGGCTGCCAACAATTCTGTTGTCATAACCATCCGTACACGTGTTGATACAAAGCGACCCCGCCCCGGTGCTATCCACGCGGATCGGTGCGTTGAAACTGCCATCACCGTTGACGTGGCTAAAAATGATCGACGAGAGATCGGTGATCGATCCAATCGTTTTCATCTTGTAGATCTGCGGCTCGGTCGGCCCG
>JAYTHT010000644.1:0-2325 GCA_043732365.1 Novosphingobium sp.
CGCGATGCTCAGGCGTGGGCCGGGCGCGCGCATATGGAAGCCGCGATCAAGGCGCTGGAAGACATCAAGTTCGAGGAAACGCGCGGCACCAGCCAGGTAATTCTCGAACCCATCGGCGTCGCCGCGCTGATCACGCCGTGGAACTGGCCGCTGAACCAGATTGTGTGCAAAGTTGCGCCGGCGTTGGCCGCAGGGTGCACCGTGGTATTGAAACCATCGGAAATTGCGCCGGCCAGCGGGCTGATCTTTGCCGAAATCATGCATGCGGCGGGCACGCCAGCAGGTGTGTTCAATATGGTCAATGGCAATGGTCCCGACGTCGGCCAGGTTCTGGCCGAACACCCCGACGTGGACATGGTCTCGTTCACCGGTTCGACCCGTGCAGGCATTCTGGTGGCCAAGGCGGCCGCCGACACGGTCAAGCGTGTGGCGCAGGAATTGGGCGGGAAATCGGCCAATATCATTCTGCCCGATGCCGACTTCGCCGCCGCAGTCGAAGCGGGCGTGCGCGGGTGTTTCAGCAATTCGGGCCAATCGTGTGATGCGCCGACCCGGATGCTGGTGCCCGCCGATCGCCATGCCGAGGCGCTGACTGTCGCGCGCGCAACCGCCGCGACAATGGTAGTGGGCGATCCGCATGACCCGGCGACCACGCACGGCCCGGTGGTCAGCGATGTGCAGTGGGGCAAGATCCAGCGCCTGATCCAGGCGGCGATCGATGAAGGGTCGGACCTCGTCACCGGTGGCACCGGCCTGCCACAGGGTCTGGACAAAGGCTATTACGTGCGTCCGACCGTGTTTGGCGGTGTCACACGCGACATGACCATCGCGCGCGAGGAAGTGTTTGGCATGGTCCTGGCGATAATGCCCTATGGCACAATCGATCAGGCGATCGAGATCGCCAACGACACCGTCTATGGCCTGGCCAGCTATATCGCGGGCACCGACATGGACCAGATCCGCGCGATCGCACGGCGTTTGCGCAGCGGCACAGTCCAGGTCAATTATCCCGACTGGGACGTGAACGCGCCGTTTGGCGGGTACAAACAATCGGGTAATGGCCGCGAATATGCCGATTATGGCATCCACGATTTCCTGGAAACCAAGGGCGTCATCGGCTGGAGCTAAGCAACGCGCCAATCGATCTCGCCGCGCCCGTGCGCGGCGAGAAAAGCGTTTGCCGTGCTGAACGGGCGACTGCCGAAAAAGCCGGTATAGGCCGATAGCGGGCTGGGGTGCGGCGCCGATAGCACCATGTGCGGACCTGTCGTCAGTCCGGGAATACGCGCGGCCTTTTTCTGCGCATGGCTGCCCCACAGGATGAACACGCATGGCTCGGTCTTGGCCGCGACCGCCGCGACCGCCGCATCGGTGAACGTTTCCCACCCGCGTTTCTGGTGCGACCCGGGCTGCGCGTGTTCGACAGTCAGTGCGTTGTTCAGCAGCAGCACGCCCTGCCGCGCCCAGGATTCCAGGTCGCCATGGGGCGCGGGCGCCAGCCCCAGATCGGCGTTCAGTTCCTTGTAGATGTTCGCCAGGCTGGGCGGCACGCGCACGCCGGGCTGTACCGAAAACGCCAGGCCATGCGCTTGTCCCGGGCCATGATAGGGGTCTTGCCCCAGAATCACCACGCGCACTTCGTCGAGCGGCGTAAGATCAAGCGCCGCCAGCCGGGCCCCGCGCGATGGGTAAATGACTTTGCCCGCCGCTTCTTCGGCGCGCAGCCATGTGCCCAATGCGCGCAACGGCGGTGTGGCGAGTACCGGGGCAAGCGCCGGGCGCCAACTGTCAGGAACGTCAGTCATGGGCCCACTGCATGCCATTCGCAGCGCAGTTTGTAAAAAACCGGTTTCCACTTTTTTGCGCAATGCTCTAAGCATCGTTCGATGGCCGTACATTTTCACGAAGAAGACCTGCCCGCCGATGTGCTGGCACCCGGCATTGTTGCCGTCGACACCGAAACGATGGGGTTGATCACCCATCGCGACCGGCTGTGTGTGGTGCAGATTTCCGACGGGCAGGGCGATGAGCATCTGGTGCGATTTGGCACTCACAGCACGTATGACGCGCCCAATCTAAAGGCGGTGCTGGCCGATCCTGCGCGGTTGAAACTGTTCCACTTTGCACGCTTTGACCTGGCCGCGATCCAGCATTACCTCGGCGTCAGCGCGGTACCGGTGTTCTGCACAAAGATCGGCTCGAAACTGGTGCGCACGTATACCGATCGCCACGGATTGAAAGACCTGGTGCGCGAATTGGCGGGCAAGGACATTTCGAAGCAGCAGCAGTCGAGCGATTGGGGCGGCGCGGTGCTGTCCGATGCAC
>JAYTHT010000645.1:0-7925 GCA_043732365.1 Novosphingobium sp.
CCCCACGGTGTGGCTGATCAGCGGCAATCCGCCTTGCAGCGTTCCGGTCAGCCCGTCGAGCATTTGCGCGGTGATCGAGGGCACGCCCGCCATCAGGAACACATTGCCGGCGCGAATGCCGGGCGCGCCCGACAGCCGGTTTTCGATCAGGTCGGCGCCATCGGGCACCCGCGCCATGCGCAACCGCGCATCGTTCAGCCCGCCGCGCGTGCCATAATACGCCTCCAAAATCGCGCGCGCGCGCGGATGGATCACGACCGGCACGTCCAGCGCTTGTGCCACGGCATCGACCGTGATGTCATCGTGGGTCGGGCCGATCCCGCCTGTCGTAAACAGGTAGTCGTGGCGCACGCGAAGCGTGTTCACCGCCTCGATAATCGCGTCCATCACATCGGGCACCACGCGCACTTCGCGCAGGCGGATACCCTGCACGCCCAGCCATGTGGCGATTTGCGCGATGTTCTTATCCTGCGTGCGGCCAGACAGGATTTCGTCGCCCACCACGATCAAGGCGGCGGTCCAGATACGATCGGTTTGGGTCATCATTCACTGGGATATAGCAATGCCGCGCCTGTGCAAGAGGCCTATTCGGCGGCTTCCATCACCTCTTCGGACAGGGTGACGGGCGCACGATCCAGCCGCAGCACCCCGTCCTCGATCGGATCGTTTTTCATCCACACCCGGTCGCGCATGTAATCCTGATTCAACCGCCAGCGCATGTCCGAAGCGCTTTTTGGCAACAGATGCCGCGCGCGGCTGATATAGCCCGACGACAGATCGAACGGATCGTTGTCGATCAGGCCGTGGTCAGCGGCCAGGACCGGGGTTGCAACGGTCGCACCGCGCGCCGCCATCACCATCATCAGGCGGCAAACATAGTCCGAAATGATATCCGCGCGCAGGGTCCACGACGCGTTGAGATAGCCGAACACCGCCGCCAGATTGGGCACGTTCGAAAACATGCATGCTTTGTAATAATAATGCTGCGACCAGTCGATCGGCACGCCATCGAGGCTCATCGCGATTTTGCCCGCCATCGTCATGCGCAGGCCCGTCGCGGTCACGATCACATCTGCGTCGAGATGCTGCCCCGATTTGAGCAGCACGCCCGTCGCATCGATGTGGTCGATCTGGTCGGTCACCACGCTCGCGCTGCCCGCCTTGATCGCGGTAAACAGATCGCCATCGGGGATCAGACACAGCCGCTGTTCCCACGGATTATAGGGCGGGCTGAAATCGCGCGCGCGGTAATGCGTGCCGAGCAAATTCTGGGTCTGTTTGGTCAGGTAGTCGCGCACCTTTTGGGGATTGGTCCGTGCGCGGTTGAAGATCATCGATTGCAGGCGGATATTCTTGAACCGGGTCAGGCCATAGGCCCATTGTTCGGGCAGCACGCGGCGCAGGAAATTGGCCAGCGCATCGCGCGCCGGGCGCGCCGCCATCCAGGTCGGCGTGCGTTGCAACATCGTGACATGCGCGGCAGTCCTGGCCATCGCGGGCACCACCGTCACCGCCGTCGCACCCGATCCGATCACCACGACCGATTTGCCCGCGTAATCGAGATCGGTCGGCCAGAATTGCGGATGGACCATGCGCCCTGCAAAATCTGCCGCGCCGGGGATCGCCGCATCATACGGATCGTCGTAATCGTAATAGCCCGATCCCAGATAGAGGAACCGCGTCGCCATCCGGACGGCTGCGCCATCGGTATCGAGCTCCAGCCGCCACAGCCCGGCATTGCTGTCCCAATCGGCAGACACCACGCGCGTGCCAAACTGGATTTTGGGGCGAATGCCGCGTTCATCGACGATCCGGTCGAGATATTCCAGGATCGAGGGGCCATCCGCGATCGATTTTTCGTGGCGCCACGGTTCGAACACAAAGCCCAGGGTGTGCATATCGCTGTCCGAGCGGACGCCGGGATAGCGAAACAAGTCCCAGGTTCCGCCAAGCTGCGCACGGCGTTCGAGCATGGCATAACGCTGGCCGGGGCATTGCGCCTCCATATGCGCGGCCATGCCGATGCCGGAAATGCCCGCACCGACAATTATCAGGTCAAACGGCGTATCCGCCGCTGCATGTGACGTCGCACTGGCGACCATAGCTCTCTCCCGTCGGCTTTTTTAATCGACTCGTTAAAGCCTATGCCAAATGCGCCGCCGGGCCAAGGTCAATCGGGGCTCACGAGCAACTGTTCCCACCGGCCATTGGGCCCGCGCTCGGCATATGTGATCACGGTCAGTTCGTGTTTGCCGCAAGCCGCGGTGAAATTGCGGTTGACGAACCCGCCGCGCAACCGCGGTTTGCCTTTGGCGACAAAGCCGCTGCACGGGCCAAGTGCCGACAGCGAATGATGAAAATCGGCAATGGCGGCGGCGGTGAAATAGCCCTGGGCGTTTTTCGTGAACCGGGCTGGCGCAAAATGTCCGGCGCTCAAAGCGGCAAATTCGGCGCGGGCGTCGTCGGTTCGCGCCGCTTCGCCGGTCTGCGCCTCGACCGCGCGGGGCAGGATCACTTTGGCAATCGCATCGGTCAACGTCGTATCGGCGTCGGAAAACCCGGCATTGGTCAGTACCACAATCGCCGCACCATCGGCGGGCCAGACCGTATTTCGCGACAGAAACCCGACCGATCCGCCGTCATGTTCAATCACCCTGCGGCCATCGCGCTCGGCCATATGCACACCCAGGCCATAACCGTTGCTGGTGCCATCGGTCAGGCGGATCGCGGTTTCCTGCGTGGCCCAATCGCGCGGCGGCATCACTTGGCGATCGATTCGCGCAATGTCCCAGCGCGCCAGATCGGAAGCGGTCATGGTCAGTTCGCCACTCGCAAAAAGCCAGCCGCGTCCCGCCGGGGTGATCGTGTGGATCGGCCCCAGCGCATAACGGTCGTGCCCTGTCGGGTATTGCGGGCCGACCGCGTCATCGATGAACAGCGGGTGGATCGCCAGTGGGGTGAACAGGTATTTGGTCAAAAGTTCGCCCAGCGGCGCGCCGCCCGCCAGTTCGGCGATACGGCCGGCGACGACATAGCCGGTGTTCGAATATTGCCAACGGTCGCCGGGCGCATAATCGAGCGGCTTCATCGCCCACCCGCGGATGATCGCATCGGGCGTGGTTGGCGTGGCCATCGCGGCAAATGCATAATCCTGCGGCCAGAAATCCTGCAACCCCGAGGTGTGCGATAGCAACTGGCGCACGGTCATGCGATCTGCGCCAGTGACCGCAGGCAACCATTTGGCGACTTTGTCATCGAGCGAGAGGCGGCCCTGATCGGCCATCAACAGGATCAGCGCAGCCAGGAACTGTTTCGAATTCGACGCGATTTGATAGGGCATCTCGGGTTTGGCCGGGCCCAGTGTGTCGGACGCCGTGCCCCAGGCGCGCGCCATGACCAGCTGACCACCACGCACCACCGCGATCGACACCGACGGCACCCCGGTGCGCACGAGCGTCGTGGTGACGGCAGCGTCGATCGCATGATCTTCGTCAGGCGTGATCGCCTGCGCGCAAACGGGGATGGGCAGAGTGGCCAGCGCGAGGGCTATGCATGTGCGGATCGGTCGGTTCATAACACCAACCTACCCCACATCGCGCGCCTTGCAACCGGCGTCAGGGGCTGGCGTCAGGCGGGAACGATGACCCCAAACAGATCGTGATCATCGGCGTCCTCGATCTCGACGTCGACAAAATCGCCGGTGGCAAGGTCTGTCGGCACATTGCGCAAATGGACTGCGCCATCGATTTCGGGTGCGTCGGCTTGTGACCGCCCGGTCGCGCCGATGTCACCGTCTTCGTCGGCATCGCCGACATCGTCGATGATCACACGGATCGTGCGGCCGACTTTGGCGGCGAGTTTTGCACGGCTGATCGCTTCGGTGCGTTCCATCAGGCGGGCATACCGGTCTTCCTTGACGGCTTCCGGGACCTGATCGGGCAGGTTGTTAGCGGCGGCGCCCGCAACGGGTTCGAACCGGAATGCGCCAACCCGGTCAAGCTGTGCTTCATCCAGCCAGTCGAGCAGATAGCGGAAATCGTCCTCGGTCTCGCCCGGAAAGCCGACGACAAAGCTCGACCGGATCGCGAGTTCCGGGCAGATTTCGCGCCACGTGCGCAATCGTTCGAGCACTTTGGCCTCGTTCGCCGGGCGCTTCATTGCGCGCAGCACGCTGGGGCTGGCATGCTGGAATGGGATGTCCAGATACGGCGTCAGCAACCCTTGCGCCATCAGCGGGATCACCGCTTCGACATGCGGATAGGGGTAGACGTAATGCAGCCGCACCCATGGCACCTGACCATCGGGCGTGCGCAATCCGCCCAGTTCGCGGGCCAGGTCGGTCATGTGGGTGCGGACGGCCTGCCCCTTCCACTGGCGATCCTCGTGCCGCACATCGACACCATAGGCCGATGTATCCTGGCTGATGATCAGCAATTCGCGCGTGCCCGCCGCGACCAGTTTTTCTGATTCGCGCAGCACCGCATCGATCCGCCGACTGACCAGCCCACCGCGCAATTGCGGGATGATGCAAAAGGCGCAGGCATGATTGCAGCCTTCGGAAATCTTCACATAGCTGTAATGGCGCGGGGTCAGTTTGACATCGCCGGTTAACGGGCCGCCGATTGCGCCGGGCATCGCCTGCGGGATCAGGTCGAAATACGGACCCATGCCCGGGGGCGCCGCGGCGTGGACCGCGTCGACGACATCCTCGTACTGGTGCGCGCCGGTCACGGCCAGGACCTGTGGAAAACGCGCGCGAATCAGATCGGCCTCATTGCCCATGCACCCGGTCACGATCACCCGGCCATTTTCGGCAATGGCTTCGCCGATCGCGGCCAGGCTTTCCTCTTTGGCCGAATCGAGAAAGCCGCAGGTGTTGACCAGCACGACATCGGCGCCCTGGTAATCGGGGCTCATCGCGTAACCATCGGCGCGTAGCCGGGTCAGGATGCGTTCGCTATCGACCAGTGCCTTGGGACAACCCAGGCTGACCATGCCGACGCGCGGCGCAGTGGGAACGATGAGGGGGGATTGTATGGATGCCATCAGGCGGCGGCGCATAGCGTGTTTTTGCCGGGCAGTCACGCACCACACGAATTGCCAAGCCGGACTGTCATATGTATGTGAAAAATCCGTTCCATTTTCGTAAAATGGCGCGCGCGGAGAGCGGTCGATGGGTCCGGTAAACTGGTTTGGAGTGCTGGTGGCCACGTTGGTCGCATTGGCCGTGTCGGCACTGTGGTATGGCCCGGTGCATGGCCGCGCCCGGCTGGAAGAGCTTGGGCCGGGCGGTCTGGGCCAGCGCATTGCGCCCGGACGCACGATTCTGGCCAGCTTTGTCCTGCTGCTGGTCTCGGCGACGATGATCGGGCATATGTTTGCGCGCGTCGGACCGGCCACGCTGGCGATCAAGCCCTGGCTGTATTTCATGATGACCGGCGGATTGGCCGGGGCGTTCATCATCCCGGCAATGTGGATCAATTACATGAATTTGCGAGTCAGCCGCCGATTGGCGCTGATTGACGCGGGGTTTTGGCTGCTCGCCTATCTGGCGATGGGCCTGACGTTTTTCCTGATGGCGCCTAAAGCCTGATCGGCCCTAAAGTCTGAACGGTAGGGCGCGGAACGGGTCGCGCGGCACGTTGTCATGGCGCAGTTCGAAATGGAGCGAGGGTTTTTTCGCTTCGCCACTCGTCCCGATCCGCGCGATTGGCGTACCTTTTGGCACGATTGCGCCCTGTTTGATCACCACTTTGCCCAGATAGGCATAAGCGGTGGCCCAGCCGCCGCCGTGGTCGATCACGATCAACTGGCCAAACCGTTCGGGCTCGGTCCCGGCAAAAATCACGCGGCCCGGCGCAGCGGCGCGCACGATCATCCCGGAATAGGCGGCCAGGTCGATCCCGTTGTTGGGTTGGCCACGGACATCGGCGCCAAACCGGCTGACCACGGCGCCCGACGTCGGCCACATCAGATGCGGTATGCCTGATTCTGCACGATGCGGCGTGCCATAGTCTGCGCGATGCGCGGGCGGGCGTTCAAATGGTGGCGGTGGCGCTGGCATGGGCCGGGCAATCGGCGTACCGCGCCCAGAATAGGGGGTGCCATGCGTGGTGCCATGCGTTTTGGGGCGCGGAATATTGGGGTCGGGACGCTTCAACTGCGTGCCCGGTGCCAATCGTGCATCGGGATCAATGCCGTTGGCACGAGCCAGATCGGCCGATGTCACCCCCATACGCGCCGCGATCGCCGCGACGGTGTCGCCGGGTTCAACGGTATAAGTCCAGGCGATGATTGCTGGCGGACGGGCCTGCACCGCACCCGGCGTTATCATCAGTAACGCGAGCCAGCAGACCTGCCGGATCATGCTGGCGGCACGAGCCGGGTCAACCCGGCGGTATAAGGCGCCAGCACCGCCGGAACATCGACCGACCCATCGGCGTGTTGATAGTTTTCCAGCACCGCGACCAAAGTTCGCCCGACCGCCAGGCCCGACCCATTGAGCGTGTGGACGAATTCGGTGCTTTTGGCACCATCGGGGCGATAGCGTGTGTTCATCCGCCGCGCCTGAAAATCGCCGCAATTGGAACACGACGATATCTCGCGATAGGCGTTCTGCCCCGGCAACCACACTTCGAGATCATAAGTCAGCCGCGCGGTTGCGCCCATGTCGCCGGTGCACAACCGCACTTTGCGATAGGGCAGATCGAGCGCTTGCAACACGGCCTCGGCACACAAGGTCATGCGTTCGTGTTCGGCGGCGGAATCCTGGGGCCGGGTGATCGACACCAATTCGACCTTTTCAAACTGGTGCTGGCGGATGAACCCGCGCGTGTCGCGCCCCGCCGCGCCCGCTTCGGACCGGAAACACGGGGTCAGCGCGGTCATCCGCAACGGCAAGGCCGCATCGCCCAGAATCTGTTCGCGCACCGAATTGGTCAGGCTGACTTCGGCGGTCGGGATCAGCCAGCGGCCATCGGTAGTGCGGAACAAGTCATCGGCAAATTTGGGCAATTGTCCGGTGCCAAACACCGCTTCGTCACGCACCAGCAAGGGCGTGATGCATTCGACATAGCCATTGGTGCCGGTTTGAAAATCGAGCATGAATTGTGCCAGCGCCCGGTGCAGCCGCGCCATCTGGCCGCGCAGAAACGTAAACCGCGCGCCCGAAATCATCGCGCCGGTTTCAAAATCGAGGCCAAGCGCGGGGCCGATATCGGCATGTTCGCGTGGGGTGAAATCGAACGCGCGCGGCGTGCCCCAGCGCAGCACTTCGACATTATCGGCCTCGTCCGCGCCATCGGGCGCCTCGTCGGCGGGCAAATTGGGCAGAACCGCCAGCGCGGCATGCAGCTGGGCGGTCAGGCGCCGTTCGTCGTCTTCTTGCGCCGGCAACTGGTCTTTCAGCGCGGCGACCTCGGCCTTTAGCGCATCGGCGGTGGCACGATCACCTTTACCCATCGCGGCACCGATCGCCTTTGACGCTTCGTTGCGGCGCGCCTGCGCCTCCTGCATGCGGGTTACCAGTTCGCGCCGCGCGGCATCGATTGCCAGGATCGCGACAGCGACAGGGGCCAGCCCGCGCCGGGCCAGGCCCGCGTCAAAGGCGGCGGGGTTTTCGCGGATCAGGCGGATATCATGCATAAGGGGCCTATGCCTGCGCGGGCGGCGGCTTTCAACCCAGCGCAGGTATAAGCGACAACGGCACAGCCCTATCGATCTTCGCAGCGGGCCTCGTCAATCAGGAGGGCGCGCGCTATGGCGTCGGCATGATCCGGCAAAACGGGGCGATCCTTCAGCGACGGCAAACGCGGGCCGTGGCGTTCTATGCGCTGGCGACATTCGGCGTGCACCTGGCGTACGCGCCGCTGTTGTCGCTGCTGTTGCCCCGGCGGATTGTATCGATTGCGCCCGATCATGCGGCG
>JAYTHT010000646.1:0-2320 GCA_043732365.1 Novosphingobium sp.
ACGACCTGCCCGCCAAAGTCAATCTGATCCCATTCAACCCCTGGCCCGGCGCGCCCTATGAATGTTCGACGCCCGAACGCATCCGCAGCTTTTCCAACATCGTGTTTGCGGGTGGCATTTCCGCCCCGATCCGCACCCCGCGCGGCCGCGATATCGACGCCGCCTGTGGCCAGTTGAAAACGGCTTCCGAACGCAAGACCCGCGCCGAACTTGATCGGCTCGCGGACGAAAAACAGGCGGCGCTGGGCTAACCCCCTAACCCCCTAGCCGCGTGAAGCTCCTGCCCTTATGAGCCAAGCGCGACAAGGCCGGGCGTAACGCTTGTGTGCCTTGCGATCGCGGGGTAAGTTTTAGTTTGTAAATTTTTGGGGGGTAATCGCCGTGGCAGCCAATATCGAAACCGCACGCGCCTTTTTCGAAGCCTGCGAAACCGGCAAGGGTTGGGCAGGTTGTGCGCAATATTGCCATGCGGACGCGACATTTTCCGCCCAGTCTGGCGCGATTGCCAATATCGTCACGCTGGCGGACTACACTGAGTGGATGAAAGGCCTGCTCGGCATCCTGCCCGACGGCGCCTATGAATTGACTGCCTTTGCCGAAGATGCGGCACGCGAAACCATCGTTGCATCCGCCATTTTCACCGGCACGCACACCGGTGATGGCGGCCCGGTGCCCCCAACGGGCCACGCCGCAAAGTCCGACTACGCCTATGTCATAAAGTTGTCAGACGGCAAAGTCAGCCACATGACCAAAATCTGGAACGATGGCTGGGCTTTGAAACAGCTTGGTTGGGCCTAGATCAGGATGCGATAGGAAAGCATCGCATCCTGACGCATGAGTATTTGTTTTCGCGTGGTGAGGAAAACCGGTGTCCGGTTTTCCGCACCACGTTCTACGAGTTCAGACCTGGATCAGGTTGACCGGCTGACCAGACGCACCACAAACAGGACCACGACTGCGCCGACAAGTGCGGTGACAATCGATCCAAAGAAACTGCTGCCCGGCGCAAAACCAAGCAAGCGAAACACGTGTCCGCCGACATATGCGCCGACGATGCCCAAAAGAATATCGGCAAGCAGCCCATAACCTCCACCGCTCATGACTTTGCCGGCAAGAAATCCGGCAATTGCGCCGATAATCAACCACATGATCAAACCGTGTTCCATGCAATCCTCCCTCGTTGGTAAATGCTGCACCAGTTACACGATACTAATGCGCCAATGATCGGTCGACAAGCATTTGCAGAACACTGATGAACGGCTGGTTCACATTCTCTTTCTGGCTTGGTAGGTCATTGTGATGCAAGCGCTCAATCCAGTCTATACCACCCTGCCGACAACGATTTTCGAACATATGTCGGGGCTTGCCCGTGACTATGGCGCAATCAATCTGGGTCAGGGGTTTCCAGATGCACCGCCACCCGCCGCGCTGTCCGCTGCGGTGGCGCGCGCGATGGCGCAGCGATCGCAACAGTATCCGCCGATGGCCGGCATTCCCGAATTGCGCGAAGCGATCGCGGCATTTTACCACCGCCGTCAGGGCCTGGACCTGACGCGCGACCAAGTGATCGTAACCTCGGGCGCGACCGAGGCGATCGCCGCCGCAGTGCTCGCAGTGATCAGCCCGGGCGATGAAGTGCTGTTGTTTCAGCCCGCCTATGACGCCTATGCCCCGCTCGTGCGCCGGGTTGGCGCAGTACCGGTATTTGTGCCGCTGGCGCCGCCGTATTGGGCATATGACCGCGCCGCGATTGTCGCCGCGATTACGCCCAGGACCCGCGTGATGATGGTCAACGACCCGCTCAATCCGACGGGCACGATGATGGACGCCGCGCAGCGCGCAATGCTCGGCCAGATCGCCGTCGCGCACGACTTGTTCGTCATTTGCGACGAAGTCTGGGAAACGGTGCGGTTTGACGATGGAGGCCACGTCTCGCTACTGGCCGAGCCAGGCATGGCGACGCGCACAGTCAAGATCGGGTCTGCGGGCAAGATTTTCGGCGCGACCGGCTGGAAAGTCGGGTGGCTGGTGGCTGCGCCCGAAGTGGCGGCAGTGCTGGCCAAAGCGCACCAATTCCTGACGTTTACCACCCCGCCGATGCTGCAATGGGCGGTGGCCGAAAGCCTGGCCGATGATGCGCTGATCGACGCCCAGGTCGCGGGTTGGGCGGCGACCCGCGCGGTGCTGAACAATGGCTTGCGCGCCAACGGGTTTGCCGTGTTGCCCGGCGCGGCGACCTGGTTCAGCTGTATCGACCTGACCGAGAGTGGGATCGCGATCGATGACCGAACCGTCGCCGAACGCCTCGTGCGTGAAGCGG